>DASTNU010000380.1:0-6223 GCA_035720605.1 Longimicrobium sp.
CTGGAGGACCGCTCGCTGGCCCTCTTCGTCGCGAACGGCGTGACCGGCGTGCGCGACATGGGCGGCCACACGGAACGACTGCTGTCGCTCCGCGGCGCGGTAGAGTCCGGCGCCGTCGTGGGGCCGCGGATCAGGACCCCCGGCGCGATCCTGGAGAGCCCGCGGTGGCTGCAGTGGATGGCGGAGGTCGACAGCGCGGCGGGCGCCTCCGGCGAGTGGCGGCGGGGGCGGATCGGGGTGGCGGACGAGCAGCGGGCGGCGGTGGTGGTGGACTCGCTGCGCGGGCTGGGGGTGGACTTCATCAAGGTGCGGACGGTCGCCTCGCCCGCCGTGTTCTTCGCCATCGCGCGCGCGGCGCGGGAGGCCGGGCTCCCGCTCGCCGGCCACTATCCGTTCGGATCAGATCCGTTCGCCGTCGCGGAGTCGGGCCTCCACACGCTGGAGCACGGCTTCTACTTCGTCTTCTTCGACGCCACGCCGCAGCGGCGCGACTCCGTCTTTCGCCGGCTCGCCGGCGGCCGAGTCGCCGTCACACCCACCAGCATCGCGGATCGCTGGTTCCGGCAGACGCCTGATTCCGTCGTGTTCGCCATCCTGCGCGATTCCACCAACACCCTCCTTCCCCTCCGCCGCTACGCCAGCCCCGTGAACCTGAGGGACTGGATGGAGACGATGGAGGCGAAGAAGGAGGAAGACCCGCCGCTGGACGGGCAGGAGATGCGGCGGGGGCTGCTGCGTGACCTGCGCGAGCTGCGCGCGGCGGGCGTGACGATCCTGGCGGGCACGGACGCGCCGATCGTACTCACCTTTCCCGGCTACTCGCTGCACGACGAGCTGGTCTACCTGGTGCGCGAGATGGGCCTGTCGCCCGCGGAGGCGCTGCGGACGGCCACCAGCACCGCGGCCGCGTCGCTCGGCATCGCCGACGCAGGGGAGATCCGGGCCGGCAACGACGCCGACCTGGTGATTCTGTCCGCGAACCCTCTCCAGGACATCGCCGCCATCCGGCGTGTCGAGGCGGTGGTCCTGCGCGGCCGGCTGTTCGACCGAAGCCGACTGGATGCGCTCCTTCGCCAGGCTGAGTTCTGACTGCGGCCGCCCCGCCCGTGGCTGCTGGCGGATACGTACGAACCTCGCGAAGTTGCGGGAGCGGATTCATCAGCCGCGAACGCAATCAACGTCGATCGGCGGACGGATGGCTGACGGGAATCACCCCATCGTGATCGCGCACCGCGGCGCCAGCGGCTACCGGCCGGAGCACACGCTGGCGTCGTACGCGCTCGCCATCGAGATGGGCGCGGACTTCGTGGAGCCGGACCTGGTCTCCACGCGCGACGGCGTGCTCGTCTGCCGGCACGAGAACGAGATCGGCGGGACGACGGACGTGGCCGCGCACCCGGAGTTCGCCGCGCGCCGCACGGCGAAGGTCATCGACGGCGTGGCGATGGAGGGATGGTTCACGGAGGACTTCACCCTCGCGGAGCTCCGGACGCTGCGGGCCCGCGAGCGCCTTCCCGAGCTGCGCCCGGGCAACACGGAGTTCGACGGCCGCTTCGAGGTCCCCACGCTGGACGAGGTGATCGCGCTGGTGCAGCGCGAGTCCGCGGCGCGGGGGCGGGCGATCGGCATCTATCCCGAGACCAAGCATCCCAGCTGGTTCCAGTCGATCGGCCTGGCGCTGGAGGGGCCGCTGCTGGCCGCGCTGGAGCGGGTGGGATGGAGGGATGCGGATGCGCCCGTGTTCATCCAGTCGTTCGAGACGGAGAACCTGCGGCGGCTGCGCGGCGGCACCCGGGTGCGGCTGGTGCAGCTGATGGAATCCAGCGGACGTCCCTGGGACTTCACGCGCCGAGGCACCTCGCGCACCTACGCCGACCTCGCCACGCCAGGGGGGCTCGCGGAGGTCGCCACCTACGCGGACGCCATCGGTCCCGACAAGTCGATGGTCATCCCCCGCGACGCGGACGGACGCCTGCTGCCGCCCTCTGCCCTCGTGGCGGACGCGCACGCGGCGGGACTGCACGTGCACCCGTGGACCCTGCGCAGCGAGAACTACTTCCTCCCCGCCGGCCTCCGTGCCGGCGATCCCGCCGATCCCGCGTATCTGCGCCTGCACGGCGACGCGCAGGTGGAGGCCGCCGCCTTCTTCGCGGCGGGCGTGGACGGCGTCTTCGCCGACTTCCCCGACGTCGCCCTCCGAGCCCGCGCGGCGGTTGATCCGGGCAAGCACCTGTCATTCTGAGCCTGGGGGAGCGCCGAGGCCCCGCCGGCAGCCGGCGGGGCCTCTCGCGTTGCGCCGGGCGCTCAGAGCCAGGCGCCCGGACAGTAGCAGCAGCCGTTGGTGCAGTGCGCGTCGGCCACGCTGCCGCCGGCGGCGGCGCAGGCGTCCTGGCAGCGGGCCAGGTTGCCGCAGCTGCCGATGGTGATCAGCGGGCACGGCCGCGCCTCCGCCGTCGCGGCGCTGGCGCCGAAGCCCAGCGCGCCGGCCCCCGCCAGCGCCAGCAGCGTGGTGCGTGCGGTCCGCATCGCTCGTGGCATCGGGAACCTCCTCGAAGAAGGGTGAGAGATGCTGCGCGAGGATGCAGCAGCGGCAGCGGAAGCCCGTCCCCTCAGAACCGGATCGGGCAGTAGCAGCAGCCGACGCCTCCATCCGTCTCGCAGCGGGCGCCGGAGACGTCGCCGCCGGCCTGCGCGCACTGGTTCTGGCACTGCGTGAGGTTGGTGCACTTGCCGATGGCGAGCCGCGGGCAGGGCGGCGCCGGGCTGGCGAGCGCCGCCGACGCGCCGAACCCCAGCGCTCCGGTCATCGCCAGCGCGAGCAGCGTGGTGCGTGTCCGGCGAAGCGTGGTGCGCATGCTTTCCCTCCTCCAGACGTGGGTGGTGGCGTGCGATCCCGGGAGCGGACGCCGCCGGGGGCGAAGGCGGCTACAGCTTCTGGCAGGTGCAGCAGCTCGTCCCGAAGTCGCACACCGGGATCAGGCCGTTGGAAAGCCGGTTGCAGATCTTGCGGCAGTCGCTGGTGGAATGGCAGGTGCCCACGGAATTGGGATCCGTACACGGATGCACCGGCGCCGCGAGCGCGGTGCGGCCTCCGAACGCCAGCGCGAGCGCGACGGCCGCCGCGTACATTCCGCGGTGCGCGCGGGTGGACAGCTTCTCCATCGCTTCACCTCTGTCGGGAGAGAGTTCGTGGACTTTCGATCCTGGAGAAATGCGCACGATTCCCGCCGCAATTATCACGCCCCTCGCCACCCCTTCCATCTCCCGTGTGCTTCACGATGACGGATCGCGTCAGAGCACGGTATGACGGGATGGCAGGCCGCGGAGGGCATGGAACTTGTCTTGTCCGTCCGCAGCCACGCCGCGCGGCCCGCGGACTCGTGCCCCTTTAGCGCGAGGCGGCGCCGCTGCTGGCGATCGGGTAACGGAATGCATTCACCGGACCTGGGAAGAAGATGATCAACTTCGAGCGGCTTACGGTCAAATCGGCAGAGGCGGTGCAGGCGGCGGCCGGCGAGGCGCGCCGGGCGGGCAACCCCACCATCGAGGACCTGCACCTGCTTTCCGCCCTGCTGGAGCAGGAGGAGGGGATCGTCGTCCCCATCCTGCAGAAGGTGGGGGTGAACGTCGCCCGCCTGAAGAGCGAGGTGGAGGCGGCGCGCGCGCGGCTTCCGAAACAGTCCGGCGGCGCGCAGCCCACCATCAGCCGCGAGCTGAACGAGGTGCTGGACCGCGCGGAGCAGGAAGCGCGCGACCTGAAGGACGAATACATCAGCACCGAGCACCTGCTGCTGGGGCTGGCCGAGAAGGGCTTTTCCGTCCGCGACCCGCTGCGCGCGCAGGGCGCCGACCGCGCCGCGCTGGTCACCGCGCTGGAGCAGGTGCGCGGATCGCACCGCGTCACCGACCAGAACCCCGAGGAGAAGTACCAGGCGCTGCAGCGCTTCAGCACCGACCTCACCGAGCGGGCGCGCCGCGACAAGCTGGACCCGGTGATCGGCCGCGACGAGGAGATCCGCCGGGTGGTGCAGGTCCTTTCGCGCCGCACCAAGAACAACCCCGTGCTCATCGGCGAGCCGGGCGTGGGCAAGACGGCGATCGCCGAGGGGCTGGCGCAGCGCATCGTGAACGGCGACGTGCCCGAGGGGCTGCGCGACAAGACGCTGGTGTCGCTGGACATCAGCGCCATGCTGGCGGGCGCCAAGTACCGCGGCGAGTTCGAGGAGCGGCTCAAGGCGGTGCTCAAGGAGCTGTCGGACGCGGAAGGGAAGTTCATCGTCTTCCTGGACGAGCTGCACACCATCGTGGGGGCGGGGAAGACCGAGGGCTCGCCGGACGCGGGGAACATGCTCAAGCCGGCCCTGGCCCGCGGCGACCTGCGGCTCGTCGGGGCGACGACGCTGGACGAGTACCGCCAGTACATCGAGAAGGACGCCGCGCTGGAGCGGCGCTTCCAGCCGGTGTTCGTGGGCGAGCCCAGCGTGGAGGACACCATCGCCATCCTGCGCGGGCTCAAGGAGCGGTACGAGGTGCACCACGGGGTGCGCATCACCGATCCCGCCATCGTGGCGGCGGCGACGCTCTCCAACCGCTACATCGGCGACCGCTTTCTCCCCGACAAGGCGATCGACCTGATCGACGAGGTGGAGCGCCGCATCGTGCAGCTGGAGATCGAGCGGCAGGCGCTCAGCCGCGAGAGCGACGCCGAGAGCCGCGAGCGGCTGCAGCGGCTGGAGCAGGAGCTGGCGGAGCTGCGCGAGCGCTCGTCGGGGATGAAGGCGCAGTGGCAGAGCGAGAAGCAGGTGATCCAGGACCTGCGCGAGAAGAAGGAGAAGCTGGACGAGCTGAAGGTGGAGCTGGACCGCGCCAGCCGCACGGGCGACCTGAACCGCGCGGCGGAGCTGCAGTACGGCACCATCCCGCAGCTGCAGAAGGAGATCGAGCAGGACGAGGCGCGGCTGCACGAGCTGCAGCAGACGTCGCGCTTCCTCAAGGAAGAGGTGGACGTGGACGACATCGCCGACGTCGTCTCGCGCTGGACGGGGATCCCGGTGAGCCGGATGGTGCAGAGCGAGCGGCAGCGCCTGGCCAAGCTGGACGCGCACCTGAACGAGCGCGTCATCGGGCAGCCGGAGGCCACCGAGGCGGTGGCCAACGCGGTGCGCCGCAGCCGCGCGGGGATGCAGGACCCCAACCGGCCGATCGGCTCGTTCATCTTCCTGGGCCCCACGGGGGTGGGAAAGACGGAGACGGCGCGCGCGCTGGCGGAGTTCCTCTTCGACGACGAGGAGGCGATGGTGCGCATCGACATGTCGGAGTACATGGAGAGGCACGCCGTCAGCCGCCTGGTGGGCGCGCCGCCGGGGTACATCGGCTACGAGGAGGGGGGGCAGCTGACCGAGGCGGTGCGGCGGCGTCCGTACAGCGTGGTGCTCTTCGACGAGATCGAGAAGGCGCACCCGGACGTGTTCAACATCCTGCTGCAGATCCTGGACGACGGGAGGGTGACGGACAGCCAGGGGCGGGTGGTGAACTTCCGCAACACGGTCATCATCATGACCAGCAACATCGGCAGCCCGCTCATCCTGGAGCGCGCGGGCGAGCTGCAGGACCCGGCGACGGCCGACGCGGTGGAGAACGCGGTGCTGGCGCAGCTGCGGGCGCACTTCCGCCCGGAGTTCCTGAACCGCGTGGACGACGTGATCGTCTTCAAGCCGCTGGACCGGGCCGAGCTGAAGGTGATCGTGGACCTGCAGCTGCGGCGGCTGGAGCGGCTGCTGGCGGACCGCAAGCTGTCGCTGGTGGTGACGGACGCGGCCAAGGAGCTGATCGCGGAGGAGGGGTACGACCCCGCGTACGGCGCCCGCCCGCTCAAGCGCGCCATCCAGCGGCTGGTGCAGAATCCGCTGGCGCTGCACGTGCTGGAGGGCGAGTTCGAGGAGGGCGACACGGTGGTGGTGGACCGGGACCCGGCGGGCGGCGGCCTGGTGTTCCGGTCCGGCGGGGCGTCCGGAGCGCCGGCATCCGGGGAGGAGCCGGGCGGGGAGCAGGCCGCGGCGGCGTAGAGGCCCTCCCCCGGCCTCGCTTGGGCTCGTCCACCCCCTCCCGCAAACTGCGCGGGAGGGGGTGTACACTTCGAGGCACCCTGTGGGGCGCCGGGCCGGCCCCGCGCCCGGCGGTTGAAACCGCTGCTGGAAGATCACGAAGTCCGCCTGCGCGGACT
>DASTNU010000381.1:0-2702 GCA_035720605.1 Longimicrobium sp.
CTGGATGGCCAGCAACCTGGTCACGGGGATGATCAACCCGCTGCTGAGCCCCATGGTGCTCTCGTTCGCCACCCCCGCGGAGCTGGGCGCGGTGGCGTCGATGGGGAGCGTGGGGCTGCTGCTGGGCGGGCTGGCGCTGAGCGCCTGGGGCGGACCGCGCAGCAAGGTGCTGGGGCTGGTGGCCGGGCAGCTGCTGATCGCCGCGTCGCTGGTGGGGCTGGGGCTGCGCCCGTCGCTGCCGCTGGTGGCCGCCGCGCTCTTCCTGCACCTGCTGGTGGCGCCGCTCGCGCAGTCCAGCAGCCAGGCCATCTGGCTCAGCAAGACGCCGCAGCAGATGATGGGGCGCGTGTTCGCCATCCGGCGGATGATCGCGCTCTCCACCCTGCCGGTGGCCACGCTGGCGGCCGGCCCGCTCGCGGAGCGCGTCTTCAACCCCCTGCTGCTGCCGGGCGGGGCGCTGGAGCACAGCGTGGGCCGCGTGCTGGGGGTGGGTCCCGGGCGCGGCATCGCGCTGATGTACGTGCTGATCGGCGCCTTCGTGGTCGCCATCACCCTGGTGCTGTACGCCAGCCCGCGCATGCGCCGGCTGGAAGAAGAGGTTCCCGACGCCGCCCCGGCGCGCCCCGCGCCCGGGGCCGCGCCCGCCCCCGAGCCGCACCCCGCGGCCGCGGGAGCGTGACGTTCCGCATCCACACACACGCCGCACAGCCATGAGCAACGAAGAGCGCGAAGATACCACCATCTACGAGGCGGTGGTGAACCACGAGGAGCAGTACTCCATCTGGCCGGCCGACCGCGAGCTGCCGCTGGGCTGGAGCAAGGCGGGCAAGAGCGGCCTCAAGCCCGAGGTGCTGGCGTGGATCGAGGAGGTGTGGACGGACATGCGCCCGCTCTCCCTGCGCAAGAAGATGGAAGAGGACGCGCGCCAGGCCGGCGGACAGTCGTAGGCAGAGCAGGGCGTTTTTGAACGAGCGCGGCTCTCCCTTCCTCCGCCCCGGCGGGGGAGCGGGGCCGCGGGGCCGGCTGCTGCCGGCGGGGCCGTCCACTCCCCGGGAGGGAGCGGGGGAGGGCCCGTACGTGGAATCGAAACCAGACCAGCAAGCGAATGCCGGAGATCGAGACGGGAGCCGGGGAGACGCCGCTGCGCACCATCGGCGTGGTGGGCGCGGGGGTGATGGGCGTGGGGGTGGCGCAGAACCTGGCGCAGACGGGCCACCGCGTCCTGCTGCTGGACGTGGGCGAGCCGGCGCTGGCCGCCGCCCGCGCCGAGATCGAGCGCAACCTGCGCTTCCACGGCTTCTTCACGAAGCAGAAGGACGGCCCGCCGCCGGCGGAGGTGCTGCAGCGCATCACCTTCACCACCGACTACGCGCCGTTCGCGGACGCCGACTTCGTGGTGGAGAACGCGACGGAGAAGGTGGCGGTCAAGGAGGGGATCTACCCCGTCCTGGACGAGGTCTGTCCGCCGCACGCCTGCTTTGCCGCCAACACGTCGTGCATCAGCATCACGCGCATCGGGGGATGGACGCGGCGGCCCGACCGGGTGCTGGGGATGCACTTCATGAACCCCGTGCCCCTCAAGCCGGTGGTGGAGACCATCCGCGGCTTCCACACCTCGCAGCGGACCATCGACACCGCGCTGCGCTTCCTGGCGCAGATGGGCAAGGAGGGGATCGTCGTCAACGACCTTCCCGGCTTCGTGAGCAACCGCGTGCTCATGCTCACCATCAACGAGGCCATCTGGGAGGTGCAGGACGGGGTCGCCAGCGCGGAGGACATCGACCGCATCTTCGTCACCTGCTTCGGGCACAAGATGGGTCCCATCGCCACCGGCGACCTGATCGGGCTGGACACCATCCTGTTCTCGCTGGAGGTGCTGTACGACAGCTACAACGACCCCAAGTTCCGCCCCTGCCCGCTGCTGCGGAAGATGGTGGACGCGGGGCTGCACGGCCGCAAGACGGGCCGCGGCTTCTTCGACTACGGCGTGCCGCAGGCGGGCGCACCGGCCGGCATCGCGGCGGCATAGACGAGTATCAAAGTGCCCGGTACCCGGTGCCAAGCAGGCACTGGACCCTCGACACTGGGCACTGGACACTGGGCACTGGACACTGGACACTGCATTCCCGATGGACATCAAACAGCAGATCCGCGAGTTCGTGTCGCGCTTCTTTCGCGGGCACGACCTGCAGGACGGCGAGGACATCTTCGCCACCGGCTTCGTGAACTCCATGTTCGCCATGCAGCTGGTGCAGTTCGTGGAGACCACGTTCGGCATCACGGTGGAGAGCGACGACCTGGAGATCGACAACTTCCGCTCCATCGACGCCATCGCGGCGCTGGTGGAGCGCAAGCAGGGCGCTCCCGTCTGACGCACGACGACGACCGGCTGCGCACCGGCCTGGGCGCGGCGCAGGAGGCCGCGCGGCAGGGCTTCGCCGGGTGGGTGGCGCGCGAGGTGTCTCCCTTCGCCGGCGAATGGGACCGCGACGGCCGCACGCCCCCCGACGTCGTCCGGAGGATGGCGGAGGCGGGGTTCCTCGCCGCCGCGGTCCCCGCGGAGCTGGGCGGCACCGGGATGGACGCGGTCACCTTCGGCCTGCTGAACGAGGAGCTGGGCCGCGGCTGCTCGTCCATCCGCTCGCTGGTCACCGTCCACTCGATGGCCTGCCACGCCGTCGTACGCTGGGGAAGCCGGGCGC
>DASTNU010000382.1:0-3718 GCA_035720605.1 Longimicrobium sp.
CGGCGCGCGTCCGTTCGCCCAGCCGCGGGAGACGCGCTACTTCCGCTGTGGCGTGTGCGGGCTGGTGTTCATGGACCCGGCGCGGCGGCCTGACGCGGCGGAGGAGCTGGCCCACTACGGCACGCACCGGAACGACGTGTACGATCCCCGCTACCGCGCGTGGCTGGCGCGCGTGGCGGAGCCGCTGGCGCAGCGGCTGCCGCCCGGCGCGCGGGGGCTGGACTACGGCGCGGGCCCGGCGCCGGCGCTGGCGCGGATGCTGGAGGAGCGCGGCTTCCGCATGCGCGTCCATGACCCCTTCTTCGCGCCGGACGAGGACGCGCTGCGACGGACGTACGATTTCGTCGCGTGCACGGAGACGGCGGAGCACTTTCACCATCCCGCCGCGGAGTGGGCGCGGCTGGACGCGCTGCTGCGGCCCGGCGGGTGGCTGGGGGTGATGACGGAGCTGCTGGACGACGCGCGCGACTTCGGGGGATGGCGGTACGCGCGCGACCCCACGCACGTCTGCTTCTACGCGGAAGGGACGATGCGGTGGATCGCGGACCGCTTCGGCTGGGGGATGGAGTCGCCGGGGCGGAACGTGGTCCTGTTCCACAAGCCAGAATCCGGCTGAGCCGCGCGTTCTTTCCCCGGATGCCCTTGCGCGGCGGGCGCTCCGTCCAGATGTTCCGCCGCCCTTCCTGTCGCACCCTTCTGCCGCCCCTCCCCCCCATGCCGCACGCCACCCTCCCGCCGCGGGCGCGCCTTCCATGAGCCGGCGCGCGGGCGAAAGCGCGGGGATGCTGCTCTTCCGCCGGACGGAGAGCGGCCTCCAGGTCTTCCTGGCGCACCCCGGCGGGCCGTTCTGGAAGAACAAGGACTCCGGGGCCTGGACCATCCCCAAGGGGCTGGTGGACGAGGGCGAGACGCCGCTGGTGGCCGCGCAGCGCGAGTTCTACGAAGAAACCGGGATTCTCCCGGAGGAGCCATTCCTGGCCCTGGGCGAGATCCGCCAGAAGGCGGGAAAGCGCGTCCACGCGTGGGCCTGGGAAGGCGACGCAGACCCGCAGAGGGTCACCAGCAACGTGATGGAGACGGAGTGGCCGCGCGGGTCCGGCCGGCTGATCCGCTTTCCCGAGGTGGACCGCTGCGCCTGGTTCTCCGCCGCGGAGGCGCGGGAAAAGCTCAACTCCGCGCAGGCGGAGCTGGTGGAGCGGCTGCAGGCGCTGGTGGGTTAGGGTGGACGCGCGGGCGGGGAGATTCCGGGATCGATGCGCACAGGCAGGTGATCCAGCCCGGGTGGGTTTTACCCCATGCCCGCTGCGCGGGAGGCCCTCTCCCCCGACCGGCCTTTCGCTCGTTCCTCGCGACGGCGGACGACCCCTCCCCCAACTTCGGGGGAGGGGTTTTGCGTGGGTGGGTCTGCGGTGTTTCGGATGTGTTCGTGTGAAGGCGGGCCCTGTCGAGACGGCTAGCTCTCCTCGCGCGGCGGCTGCCAGACGTCCGGGTGGAACCACTGGTTCCACCAGCGCCGTTGCGGGCACCTGTAGCGCTCGAGGGAGACCCCCCTGCGCTCCTCGATCGTGTGCGGGTGCATGGGATGGGTGCAGCGGCAGATCGGCCAGTGGTCATCCGCCTTTCGCTGCTGCGCGGCCGCGGCCGGCCCTGCCTCCACGCTCCCGGCGGTCTGTCGCTCGGTGGGAATGCTCATGCTCTCCCTTTCAGGTGAGGAAACATCAACCCGGCACAACCATCGGTGATCTGCCGATGCGCGGCAACACTCTTGTTTCGCCGATCACCGCGGGCGCTCTCCGTCCGGTGCCGGCCGGGTACCGGAGCCGTCCCTTCATCGGGAGAGCGAATCCGCTGCGGGGAAAGGACTTGTGCGGTCCGGCGGATCGCGGTTATCGTCCGGCGTCCTCCCACATCCCGACGGCGGCGGCGCCATGGGCATCATCCTCTTCTCCATCCCCTTCTTCTTCCTGCTCATCGCGCTGGAGGTGGCCTACAGCGCGTGGTCGGGGCGGCGCCTGCTGCGGCTGAACGACTCCATCGCCGACCTGGCGTGCGGCGTCCTGAGCCAGCTTTCCGGCGTGTTCACCAAGCTGTTCTCCATCGGCATCTACATCCAGGTGGAGCGGCACCTGGCCGTGCAGCGCTGGCTGCCGGGCGCGCCGTCGTGGCCGGAGGGGGCGCCGCTGGCCAGTCCCCAGGTGCTGGCCAGCTGGGTGGCGATCTTCATCCTCGTCGACTTCTGCTACTACTGGAGCCACCGCCTCTCGCACGGTATAAACCTGCTGTGGGCGGGGCACGTGGTGCACCACTCCAGCGAGGAGTACAACCTGGCGGTGGCGCTGCGGCAGAGCTCGCTGCACGGGCTGATGACGTGGGTGTTCTACACGCCCCTGGCGCTCATCGGCGTGCCGTGGCGCATGTACGTGGCGGCGTACGCGCTGAACCTGGTCTACCAGTTCTGGATCCACACCCAGGCCGTCGACAGGCTGGGGCGGTGGACGGAGCTGGTGATGAACACGCCCTCGCACCACCGCGTGCACCACGGCCGCAATCCCAAGTACCTGGACCGCAACCACGCGGGCGTGTTCATCGTGTGGGACCGGTGGTTCGGCACCTTTCAGCCGGAGGAGGAGACGCCGGTCTACGGCATCACCCGCCCGCTGCGCAGCTGGAACCCGCTGTGGGCCAACGTGCACGTCTTCGTGGACATCGCGCGCGACGCGCGGCGGGCGGGGAGCTGGCGCGACCGCTGGATGTACCTCTTCGGCCCGCCGGGATGGCGCGCCGCGGCGGAGGGCGGTCCCGTGCCGCCGCCGGAGGTGGACCGCGCCACCGCGGAGACCTGGGACCCCGCGGTGCCGCCGGGGCTGGCGGCGTACGGCTTCGTGCAGTTCGCGCTGGCGCTGGTGGGGAGCGTGCTGCTGCTGGTGAAGGCGGGGGAGATGCCGATGCTGCACGTGGCCGCCGCCGGCTTCTACGTGGCGGTGAGCCTGGCCGGGGTGGGCGGCGTCTTCGAGCGCGCCAGGTGGGCGGGGCCGATGGAGACGGCGCGCCTCGCCGTGCTGGGCACCGTCGCGATCATCCTCGGCGGCACGGGCGCGATCCCGGTGACGCTGGCGGCGGCCGCTGCGGCGTTCTGCATCCTCTCCATCGCCTGGTTCCTCCCCCGCCGCGCCGCCCTCACCGAGACCGAGCTCGCGCCGCTGATGTGACCGCGCCCTCACCCGGCTCGCCAGGGCTCGCCACCCTTTCCCGCAAACTGCGCGAGAGAGGGTGTACACGGCAGGGGTCTCGTGCGCTTCAGATGGTGTGGCGCGAGGGGCGGCGCCCCCCATCCCCGGCCCTTCCCCCACAAACTGCGTGGGGGAAGGGAGAACGGCAGGCTCTGTCCGCAACGCGCTCGAATTCTCCCCTCTCCGCGAGGAACGAGCGGGGAGGGGCCCCCGCGGGCGCAGTGAGATGCCTGTCGAGGGCCGCGATCCGCGGCATCGTCCTGAACGCCCACCGTGCCTCCCTGCCTGAAGCGAGAATGCCGGAGTTCATCCCCGGGCTGGAGCTGAGCCGCCTTTTCTTCGTGGAGGCGGTGCGGCCGCTGCTGGACGCGGCGTTTCCGGGGCTGCGCTACGCGGCGGGGTTGCTGGGCTCCGGCTCCGACGTGCTGGGCTTCGACACCGAGATGAGCCGCGACCACGACTGGGGCCCGCGCGTGGACCTGTTCCTG
>DASTNU010000383.1:0-3560 GCA_035720605.1 Longimicrobium sp.
GTCCAGGTCCAGCCGGTCGGCGAACGGCTGCACCGCCGCGAACAGGTCCGGCGGCAGGATGGCGCGGGCGTGGTCCAGCGCTCCCTCCACCGCGGGGAGCACGGGGGCGTGCGAAGCCATCACCCCCTCCCTGCGCCAGGCGCGCGCGCGCGCGGCCGCGCGGCCGGCAGGGCGGCGCGGCGTTCGGAACGCGGCTGGGAACGGGTGGCGTGGCTCATGGACAGCAATGTAAGCGAATTGCGGGCCCCGGTCACCATCCACAGTCAGCGAGCAGCCCTTCCTCGCAAAACGACGCGTACCGCCCCTCGCCGATGATGATGTGGTCGAGGAGCGTGACGCCCAGCACCTTGCTGGCCGATTCCAGGCGTTTGGTGACGACTTTGTCGTCGATGGACGGCGTGGGCTCGCCGCTGGGATGGTTGTGCACCAGCACCACGCTGTGGGCGCTTTCGCGCAGCGCGGCGCCGAACACGTCGCGCACGTGCACGTTGCAGCCGTCCAGCGTGCCCTGGGCCACCTTTTCCATGCGCAGCAGCTCCCACTGCGTGTTGAGCAGCAGCACCCGGAACTCCTCGTAGGCCAGGTCGCGCATTTCCAGGTGCAGGTGCTCGAAGACGTCGCGCGGAGAGCTGAAGCGGTGCACCTCGCGGCGCGCCTCTTCGGCGGCGCGCCGGCCCAGGTCCAGCGCGGCCAGGATCTTGGCCGCCTTGGCGGGCCCGATTCCCGGTACGCTGCACAGCTGCGAGAAGGGCGCCATCATGATGCGCCGCAGCGGCCACTTGTCGGTGCCGTCGTTTTCCTGGGTGCCCTTGACCGCCCACCGCAGCAGGTCGTTCGCCACGTCCATGGCCGAGCGCGCCGGCCGGCCGTCGGCCGCGGGCATCCCCGTCTCGACGAGCAGCGCCAGCAGCTCGCGCGAGGAAAGCGACCGCGGGCCCAGCGTGCGCAGCCGCTCGCGCGGGCGGTCGGTGACCGGCCATTCCTTGATCTTCAGGACGCCGAATCCAGGCTCCGGGCGGCGGGCGACGGCAGGCATACATGCTCCGGGTTCACGGTTCCGCGGCCCCTTTCGACCGCATCCGAAGATTTACCGAAACCAAGATAATGGACACCGTGCCCGTCCCACCAGACACCATTTGGAGCGCCCCCGCCGCGCCAGGTGAAGAGTCCGAAAGTGCGAGAGTGCGAGAGTGCGAAAGTGTACGTGGCACCGGCCGGAACCGGCCGTGCGCGCCCCTCGACAGTCCCGTCGCCCGCTCCCCTCGCGCCACGTGAGCAAGCCCCGAACAACGGCGCCCGGAGACACGATGTCTCCGGGCACCCGCAGCAGCCCACCAGCCTGGCCGCAATTCCCCTGTTCCCTATTCCCTGTCCCCCGGGCTACTCGTCCTGCTTGAACACCTTCAGGTTGGTCGAGTGGCCGGGGTTCACGCGGGCCTTGGGGTTCAGGCGGTGCACGGCGTTGTTGACGGCGATGGCGGCCTCGCCATACCCCGTGGCGATCAGCTCCAGCTTGCCGGGATAGTGCACCACGTCGCCAGCGGCGTACACGCCGGGAAGGTTGGTTTCCATCAGCTGAGAAACCTTGATGGTGTTGCGCTCCAGCTCCAGCCCCCAGCTGCCGATGGGGCCCAGATCCGGCTTGAAGCCCAGCAGCGCGATCACCGCATCCACTTCCATCGGCTCGGGCTCGTTCGTCTCGTTGTTGACCAGCGTCACGCGCGCCACGCACCCGCCGTCGCCGTGGATCTCGCGCACCTCGAACGGGGTGCGGATGCTCACCTGCCCCTCCCGCGCCGCCGTGCGCATCTCATCCACGCTGCTCTTGTGCGCGCGGAACTCGTCGCGGCGGTGGATGAGCGTGATCTCGCGCGCAATGCCGCGCAGCCCCAGCACCCAGTCCACCGCCGAGTCCCCGCCGCCCACGATGAGGACGCGCCTGCCGCGAAAGTCCTCCGGCTGGCGCACGTGCGTGTGCACGCCCCCGGTCTGGCCGTAGTGCTCGGACCATCCGGGGCATTCCAGCACGCGCGGGTTCAGTGCCCCCTTGCCCGCGGTGATGCACACGGTGCGGGTGAGCAGCTCGCCGTGGGACGTCACCAGGCGGATGTGGCCGTCCTCCACGATCAGCTGCTGCACCTCCTCGCCCAGCACCACCTCGGGGCCGAACTGGGTGCCCTGCTCGATCATGTTCTTCGCCAGGTCCTTGGCGAGAATGCGCGGCAGGCCGCCCACGTCGTAGATGTACTTTTCGGGATACAGCGCCATCAGCTGCCCGCCGAGCTGCGGCAGCGCGTCGACGATGCGGCACGAGATGCCCCGCAGCCCCGCGTAGAAGGCGGCAAAGAGCCCCGTGGGCCCGCCGCCGATGATGGTGATGTCGGTAATACCGTCGCTCACGCGCCTGCTCCGTAAGATGGCGAACGCCTGTCTCCGCGCACCCGCGCGGAGCGGCGTTCATATACCAGTGCCCCGCAGGCGGCGCAAGCTGAGTGCGCGAAGACGGAGTGCGTTAGTGCGTCAGTGCGTCAGTGCGTCAGTGCGTGAGTGGGTCACGCAGGCTGCCCTGCTGTGCAGAGCCGCAGCTGAAGCGAAAACCCCTCGCACTCACGCACTCACGCACTCACGCACTCACGCACTCACGCACTCACGCACTCACGCACTATATTCCCCGCCCCGAACCCGAGTCTCATCGAAGGAGCCGAGTTTGCCCGAGCAGCCGCTGGTCTTCATCTACGCCGACGAATCGTGCCTGGGCAACCAGTTCAAGGAACGTGCGCGGCCCGGGGGCGCGGCCGGGGTGGTGGAGCACTGGCACGAGCGCAAGGGCTGGGTGCGGCGCGACTTCTGGACCTGCGAGCCGGACACCACCAACAACCGCATGGCCATCCGCAGCGCCGTCATTCCCCTGGCGGCGCTCAAGCAGCCTTCGCGCGTCGTCTTCACCTCCGACAGCCGCTACCTGGTGGACGGGATGACGCAGTGGGTGCACGGCTGGGCGGCGCGCGGCTGGAAGCGCAAGGATGGCGAGATCGAGAACCTGGCGCTGTGGCGCGAGCTGGTGCCCATCGCCGCGCGGCACCAGGTGCAGTGGCGCTGGGTCAAGGGGCACGCGGGACACCCGCAGAACGAGTACGCCAACCACCTCGCCACCCGCGCCGCCAGCAAGCAGCTGGACAGCGGCGGGCTGGTGGAATCGACGTTCGACGAGTGGATCGCCGAGGAGCAGGAGAAGGAGCGCTACCTCAACTTCTTCGCCATGCCTCCCGAGGGCTTCGACTTCAAGCCCGCCCGCAGGCTCCCCGCGCGGTAGCGCGATCCTGACGAGAGCGCGGTTGCAACCAATCGGGCAGTGCGCGCGTCTTAACCAACGTCTCATCCGCGGTCGTCAGATCCGGACGGGGCCCGGCGTTGAGATGACAGGAACGCGCGAGAGCCCGCCGCGCACCACGCCCGCCGCCGCGATGCCACTGGCGAGCCGGGCGACTACGCGGGATGGAAGGATAGATGGCCATGGACGGGATGGAGATGGCCCCCGCATTCGGGTGGCTGGCCGACGG
>DASTNU010000384.1:0-2798 GCA_035720605.1 Longimicrobium sp.
TCGCCGACGGCGAACAGCGCCTTCCGCGTCCGTTTGCGGTCCACGTACAGCCAGGCGAGCGCCCCCAGCACGATCACCCCGGCCACCCCCAGCAGAAGGCCGTCGATGCGGTCCAGCAGGGGCTTGCCGGCGGTGTCGGCGGACTGCAGGCCGGACCGCACGGCGGAGGCGACGATGCTGTCGATGGCCACCCGCAGCGGCCCCTGCGCGTTCACCGCCAGCCGCGTGGAGACGGTGTCCACCGCCTCGGCCACCAGCGGCAGTAGCACCTGCCGCGCGTCGCCGCCGGCCTGGTCCAGCGTGAGCGAAAGCTGCGTGCGCAGCCCCTCGCCCGCGCGCGCGATGGACTGGTCCAGCTGCGCGTCCAGCGAGGTGCCGAGCGTCTGCACGTTGCCGCGGATGAGCCGCTGCAGCGACGACGACAGCGGCCCGCCCAGGAAATACGCCAGGCTGTCCTGCGTGGTGCGCAGAAAGGTGCTGGCGTCCCCGAAGACGCCGTTGACGGTGGAGTCCAGCGCCGGCTGCAGGTTGCCGCGGATGCCCGACGCCAGCGCGGCCGTCGCGGAGTCTACCAGCACCCGCACCGCCGAGGTGGTGGAGTCGGAGCCGAGCTGCGTCCGCGCGCCGGTGACCAGCCCGCCGCCCGCGGAGCTCGCCAGGCCGCGCAGGGTGTTGCCGAGGCTGCAGCCGGCCAGCGCCGCCAGCAGCACGAGGAGGGCAAGGAGCCGGATCGGCGCGGAACGACGGGAAAGCGTGTTCATGAGGGCACCGCGGATGAAAGAGGAGTGGAACGCGGCAGGCGCGCCGGGGCGGGGAGGAGACGCTTGGTTGGATGGACGCGGAGGTCCCGGTTCCGGAGCATGTGGCGTGGACCCCCCCATCCCGGCAAGTCGGGGACCAGCCCGGGCGCAGGGCGATGCGCGTTGCCGCGCAAGGGGTTAGCCCTTCCGGCACCCGCCGTGCCTGGGGCGGCGGAGGAACAACTGGCGCGTCGCTGGGACGTCCGCGCCCCGATGAGTCATCGCGGTGCTCTCCACCCCCTCTGCCTGCCGATCGCCCTCACCGGGCTGCTGATCTCCATCGAGCCGCTGATCCCCGCGCCGGCTCTGCCCGTGCTGCGTGGCTGGCGGGGGATCGTGGGGGCGCGCGGATGCGCTCATCGGCCTCAGGCAGAGTCAACGGAGTCGGCGTACTCCAGCGTTTCGGCGTGTGGTCGATGCGGAGAACCCCCGCCGGCGCGATGCCGACGGGGGTTCTTTTCTTCGACCGTGGACGGCGGGTCCGGCCTCAGGCCGTGGCCGCGGCCCGCGTCATCCGCTGCACCCGCCTATTGCTCCGGAGTGCTCCCGGTGGGTACGGGCTCCTCCACCACCTCGTTGGGCAGCATCTCCGGCGGCGGCGAGACCGCCTGCGTGGTGGTGCTCGGCACGATGATGGTGCCTGTCGCGGAGCCTCCCTGGGGAATGGTGCCGGACGCCCGCGTTCCGCCGCCTGCGAAGGTGATCCCGTTCGAGAGGATGACCTCGTAGGTGCCCACGTTGTCCGGGGCGATGATCGCCGTGACGCGCAGCGTGTGGCTGCCCGGGATGAGGTTGTTGAGCGCGATGCTGTTGGACGCACCGATCGCCGTCTGGCCGATCAGGTGGCCGTCCAGGTACACCGCGAAGGCGTCGTCTGCCAGGTTGCCGTTGTCGCGCACGGTGATGCTGCCCGAGGCAGTGCGGTCCTGCAGGCAGGGGGCGGGGTCGATGCGGTTCTTGTTCTGCACGATCTCGCCGTTGGGCACGTACTCGAAGTGCAGGTGCGGGCCGGTGGAGCCGCCCGAGTCGTTGGAGCGGGCGATGGGGTCGCCGCGCTTCACCTCGGCGCCCTCTGGCAGGCTGGTGGACTGAAGGTGCGCATACAGCGTTGCCGAGCCGTCGGTGTGACGGACGATCATGTACCGCCCGAAGCCCTTGTCCCCCTGGTTGCGGACGGCCTCCACGCGGCCGTCGGCGGCGGACACAACCTGCGTGCCGTTGCCGGCCCCGAAGTCGGTGCCCCAGTGCATCTTGGTCTTGCCACTGATGGGGTGCTTGCGCACGCCGTACGGCGAGGTGACGGGAACGTTGGCGGGGACCGGGCGGCCGATGAAGCCGGCCTTGCAGTCCGAGGCCGCCATGGTGCCGAACTCGCCCAGCGCGGCCACCGGTGTCGCACTCATGGGCGCGGCGTCGTTCGTTCCGCCCGGCGTGGTGCCGATCATGAACAGCGCCTCATACTGCCCGTCCGTGCGCCGCGCCTCGGTGAACGCCCAGGTGGGAAGGAAGGCCGTCAGCGTGTGCTCGACAGGGTCGTAGGTCGAGTGGATGAGCTGGAAGTTGTCCAGCACCTCCATCCCCACGTCCTCATAGACCTGGACAAAGAGCTCGGGTCGGTGCCCGGCAGGCACCTGCATCCCCGCCGGCACGGTCAGCGTAGCTAGGAATTCGTTGTCGTCCGGCACGTCGGTCCCCGCCAGCAGCCGCACCACCGAGGGGGAGGCCGTAGCGACGCGGAAAAGGCCCTCGAACTCGATGAACTGGGCCAGGGCGGCCGAGTCCGCGTCCTCGGTGACGGAGACCAGTCGCGGCGTGGGAAAGAAGCCGGCCGGAAACTCGAACTCGGCCGCACCGGGGAGCCGCACCGTCCCGCCGTCTGGCCCGATGGTCGCCTCGCCCCCGGCCACCGGGATGCCCTCGATGCGGATCTCCAGGTAGGAACCGGGCGCGCCGGCGTTCTCTACCGTAAGCACCGAATTCGCGTGCAGCGACACCTCC
>DASTNU010000385.1:0-5500 GCA_035720605.1 Longimicrobium sp.
CCCCCAGCGTCTCCGGCGCGCTCTCCTCCATCGCCTCGTCGATCGACTACACGAAGCGCAACCGGGTCGTCGTCGCGGAGCTGGACTTTCCCACCCTGGTCTACCAGTGGCTGGCGCGGCCGGACGTGGAGGTGGTGCGCGTCCCCTCCGACGACGGGATCGGCGTGCCGGCGGAGCGGTGGGCCGAGTACGTGGACGAACGGACCGCCGTCGTCGCCACCAGCCACGTCTTCTACGGCACCGGCTACGTGCAGGACCTTTCCGGCGCGGCGAAGGCCGCGCGCGACGCGGGGGCGCTCTTCCTGGTGGATGGATACCAGGCCGCGGGGCAGATCCCCGTCGATCCGCGCGGGGTGGATGCGGACGTGTACGTCTCCGGGCCGCTCAAGTGGCTGCTGGGCGGGCCGGGGATCGCCTTCCTGTGGGTCCGCGGGGAGCGGATCGCCGAGCTGCGGCCGACGATCGCCTCCTGGTTCGGCGCGCGCGACCAGTTCCTCTTTCGCAACGACGAGCTGGAGTTCCGCGACGACGCCGGCCGCTTCTCCATGGGCACCCCCGCCGTGCCCACCGCCTACACCGCGCTCGGGGGGCTGGAGATCTTCCACGAAGCGGGCGAGGCGCAGATCTACGCGCGCATCGCCGCGCTGACGGCCGACCTGGTGGCGCTGGCGGAAGACGCGGGGTTCGAGATGAAGGCCGCGACCGATCCGCGCCACCGCTCCGGCATCCTCCTCATCCGCCACCCCGACGCGCCCGGCGCCGTGCACCGCCTGGCGCAGCAGAACATCATCGTGGACCACCGCGCCGGCTACGTGCGCGTCTCGCCCCACTTCTACAACACCCCCGACGAGAACCGCCTCTTCATCGAAGCCCTGCGCCGCTGCTGAATCCCGGACGAGCTTCACGCAGGGGACGCGGAGGAAAAGAGGGAGGACGCAGAGACCGATTCGCTCTCCGCGTCCTCTCCTTTTCGCGCCGCGTCCTCTGCGAAACTGCTTTTCGTTCCCGCACGGGAACAGGAGCGCGTTCCCGATCGGGAACAGAATCCCGCTGGACGACGGCGCCGTGATGCGATAAATTCTTGCCGCACTTGAGGTTGTACGCAATCCGGCACATGGCATATGCGTTGCCCCTTCCAGGGCCGGCAACGCGGGCCCCTGGCCGGACCTTCCGGCGGCCCGACCGCAGTGCCCCCAACACACCCCATCCTTCCGAGGAAGACGATGAAGAAGCTCGCCCTTTCGCTGGCCGCGCTGTCGCTGGTGGCCGCCCCCTCCCTGAGCGCGCAGATCGCCACGGCCACCGTGAACGCGTCCGCCACCGTGGAGGCCAGCCTGACCGCCGCCACCACGCACCAGCTCAAGTTCGGCACGCTGGCCATGGGCGCCAGCAGCACGCTGGCCTCCAGCGGCGGCAGCCAGGCGTCGCTCTCCGGGCTGGCCTCGGCCGGCCTGGGCCAGGTGCAGGTGAGCCACAACTCCAACGTGAGCGTCACCACCGTGGTCCCCGCCTCGCTCACCAACACCGTGACGGGCACCACCCTGGCGTTCTCGGCCACCTGCGCCACCGCCACCAGCAGCGGCGGCAGCGGCACCGACACCGGCGGCTGCGCCTCGTTCAGCTTCAGCGCCGGCACCCCGGGCACCACGCAGAGCACCTTCGTCCTCGTCGGCGGCACGGTGACGGGGAGCGCGGCGGCCGGCGTGGGCACCTTCAGCGGCGACCTGGAGTTCACCTTCACCGCCGTCAACTGAGGGCGATGAAGGAGATGGCGGAGCGGTCGCGGCTGGCCGCGGCCCTCCGCCGCGGGGCAGGAGCGTGCATCGGCGCGCTCCTGCTCGTCGCGTCCCCGTCCGCCGCGCAGGCGGGCACCCAGGCGGTGAGCGCCATCCCCGTGCAGGGACTGCGCTTCGGCTTCCTCGCCGGGGGCGCGCCGGTGGTGGTGACCCCGCTGGACGCGGGGCGCCGCGCCGTGCTGGAGCTGGTGGGGTCCGGGCACGTGACGCTCGCCTTCGAGCTCCCCGCCGGGCTCGCTTCTCGCGGTGGGGCCACCCTGCCCCTGCGCTTCGGCCCCGGCGACGGGCGCATCGTCTTTGCGCGCTCCAGCCGCGAGATCGTGTTCGACCCCAGCGAGCCGGTGTCGTTCACCCTGCCCCCCGGGCTGGGGACCGCGACGGTGCTCCTGGGCGGGAGCGCGCAGCCGGCCGCGCAGCAGGCGCCCGGCGAGTACACGGCGGCCATCACCGTATTCCTGGTGGTGGCCAACACCGCGACCTGACGGACCCGGTCCGGAAAGGCAGTCGGAGACACGCTGATGGCTGGACCTTCGCTCCCACCCCGCCTGCGCACCGCCGCGGCCGTGCTCGCGCTCACCCTGCTGAGCGCGCGCGAGGCCGCGGCCGTTTCCGTCTCTCCCACGGCGCTGTACATCGACAGCCGCACCCGCACCGGCGTGCTCACCCTGCACAACCCGGGAACGCTGCCGGAAGAGATCACCATCGACTTCGCCTACGGCTACCCGCAGGCGGATTCCGCCGGCACCATCGCCGTCCAGCTGACGCGCGAGCCGGCGGCGGGCGAGCCTTCGGCGATGGCGTGGATGCGGGCCTTTCCGCGCCGCCTGCTGCTGCAGCCCGGCCAGCGGCAGGTGGTGCGGGTGATGGTGGAGCCGCCGGCGGGGCTCGCCGAAGGCGAGTACTGGGCGCGCGTGCTGATCACCTCCCGCGGCGGCCAGCCCCCCATCGAGCAGACGCAGGGCGACCAGGTGCTGCAGCTGCAGGTGCAGACCACCCTGGTGATGGCCGCCAACTACCGCAACGGCGACGTGCGGACCGGGGTCGCCGTCACCTCCGCCGTGGCGCGGCGGGCGGGGACGGAGGTGCAGCTGCAGGTGGACCTGGAGCGCACCGGCAACGCGGCGTTCCTGGGCTCCCTGCGGGCGGAGCTGGTGGACGGGCGCGGCAACGTGGTCGGCACCACCTTCGACGACCTGGCGGTCTACCGGACGATGCGGCGCCGGCTGACGATCCCCGTGCCGGCGGCGGCGTCCGGCGCGCTCTCCGTGCGGATGGTGATCAACACGGAGCGGGACGACCTTCCCGCGGGCGGCGCGCTCCCGGCGCCGCCGCTCACGCAGCAGATCCCCGTGACGCCATGAGGCTGCGCGGCGCGATCCCGGCCCTGCTGGTCCCGGCGCTCCTGGCGTCGGGCGGGGCCGCGCGCGCCGCCGCGCAGGGGAACAGCTGGCAGGCCGACGTCACCGCGTCGGTGCGGGTGGCGCCGCCGCCGATCCTGCTGGAAACCACGCGCGACCTGTACTTCGGCTCGGTGGGTCCCGGCTCCGACGTCATCGTCCCCGCGCAGCCGCCGTATCTCGCCGGCACCTGGGCCGCCGGGGTGCGCTTCAACAACCTGCGCAAGACGGTGGAGTACGGCATCCGCTTCACCCTGCCGGCGAACCTCACCAACGGGACCACCAACCTGCCGGTGAGCTGGAACGGCACCCAGTACGGGTGGCTGTGCGTGTGGAACACCACCACCTCCACCCCGGCGTCGTGCAACGTGCAGCAGCTGGCGTACGATCCCAGCGCGCACACCGGCGCGGGGAACGAGCTGATGGTGGACCTGCCCAACAACACCCCGCAGAACAACGTCTTCGCGGCCGACGTGTACGTGGGCGGCCGCCTGACCATCCCTGTCGTCTCCCTGCCGCCGGGCACCTATACCGCCCCGCTCACCGTCACCATCACCGTCCTCAACTGAAGGTGCGTCCCTTCCGCCGGTGGCTCGGGGCCGCCGCGCGGCTGGCCGGCGCCAGCGCCGTCCTTCTCGCCGGCCCGCTGGCCGCGCAGGAGGAGGGCCTCTTCGAGCTGCGCCTGACCGCGCTGGCGGAGGCGCGCACCGTCCCCGTCCTGCTCGACCCCCGGGGCCAGCCGCTGGTGCCGCTGCGCCAGGTGCTGGAGTTCCTGCAGATCCCCGCCACGCAGCGCGGCGACACTCTGGAGCTGGAGTGGCCGCCCGGCGTCTGGCGCACGCGGGTGGAGCTGGCGCGCCGCGAGGTCTCGTCCGCGGGCGCCTCGGCGGTGGTGCCGGAGGCGGAGTGGGTGCGGCGCGGCGAGGAGGTCTTCCTTTCCCCCGCCGCCCTGCAGCGGGTGCTGGGCGCGGAGGTCGTGGTCAACTGGGAGAACGTCTCGCTGCTGGTGACGGGGCGCGACGACTTTCCCGTGGTGCGGCGGGCGCAGAACGTGGCGCGGCGGCGGGGCGGGATGGGTGCGCCGGCGCGGGAGCCGGAGGAGCCGGACGTGCCCTATCCCGCGCGCAGCGGCGGGATCGCGGCGGGATGGGGCGTCGCGGCGTCGGCGACGGAGTCCGCGCTGCACGGGCGGGTGCGGGGGGTGCTGGGGGGCGCGGTGCTGGGCGGCTCGCTGGAGGCGGGCGCTGCGGCCGTGTTCGACACCGCCGGGCTGCGGCCGGTGGATCCGCACGCGCAGTACGCGCGGGCCTTTCCCCGCAGCCGCGCCGTGCGCCAGGTGCGCCTGGGCGACGTGCTGAGCGAGGGGCTGGTCTCGCGCGCGCTGGTGGGCTTCACCATCAGCAACGAGCCGCTCTACGCGCCGCGCTACTTCGGCGAGGCGCTCATCCGCCCCGTGGTGCCCGCGGGGTGGGAGTACGAGGTGTACCAGGGCGAGCAGCTGGTGGGGGTGGGGACCCGCAACGCGCCCGAGCCGGTGGCGGCGCAGCTGGGCTACGGCGCCACCCCCGTGCGCATCCGCCTGCTGGGCCCCGCCGGGCAGGAGCGCACGGAGGAGCTGGTCTTCCTGGTCCCCGCGCTGCAGGTGCCGGAGGGCGAGTGGCGCTACCGGGCGGGCGGCGGCGCGTGCCGGTACACCACGTCGTGCGACGCCTTCGGCTACGGCGACGTGCGCTACGGGGCGAGCCGCAGCCTCACCGTGGGGCTGGGCGGCGAGCACACCGCCCGCGACAGCGGGAACGAGACGCGGCCGTACGGGCTGGTGAGCTACGGCCTGCGCCCGGACCTGCGGCTGGAGCTGCGGGCGCGGCTGGGCGCGCTGGCCCACGCCACCCTGCACCGCTACCACCGCCACGGCGGCTGGCGCCTTTCCGGCGGGTGGCAGCGGCAGGAGGGGCTGGTCTCCCTGGTGGAGCCGGTCTGGTTCGGCGAGGGGGCGGCGGCGCTGCGCGGGCCGCTCCCCGGTCGCGGCCGCACCCTCCTCCTCCAGGCCCGGGCGCGCAGCCGGCCGGACGACGGGCTCGCCTGGCAGGCGGGGATGACCTCGGGGTTCCGCCGGGTGCAGTTCGGCCTGGCGTACGAGAGCGGGTTCCAGCCGGTGGACGTGGCCACGGTGCACGCGCACACCTACCTGCCCCGCCACCTGCTGCCGAAGCTGCGCGACCTGAACCTCAACGCGCGGGTGGACTACGGTGGCTCGGCGGTGCAGAACGCGTCGCTCGGCGTCACCTTTCGCCTGGGCGAGCGGGC
>DASTNU010000386.1:0-2976 GCA_035720605.1 Longimicrobium sp.
CCCGTCGCCGATCAACTCGGGCAACCGTCCGTTGCGGACGCACAGGCGCAGAGGACGCCGCACATCGCCCGGCCGCCGAGTCCGCGCAGGCGGACTTCGCGAAGTTCCAGCGGCGAATTCATATCATTCGCTCCCGTGGGCCGACTGCGCGTCGGAGCGGAATCGCATCGGCATCAACCGCTCGGGGGGCGCCGGATGCAGGAGGGTTGCGACGATCGGGTGGCTCCATGCAGCGGAGGTGGGGGGATGGAACCGGTGTTCAACTTCCAGGAGAGCACAGAAAGGATGACGGGACGATGAGCGTCATGGACGACCTTCCTGTCCCCGCCGCGCCCGCGCCGGCGGCGGTGCGCATCAGCGAGCACACCCGCGTGTCGCTGGGGGTGGCGGGTGCGGGCCTGGGGCTGGGCGTGCTGGGCGACGTGCTGCTGCGAAGCGCGCCGTGGGGAATCAACCTGACCCTGTGGACCGCCGCGCTGGTCATCGCCGTGGCCGCGCTGCAGCGCTGGGCGGATGCGGACGACGCGGCGGTGGGATGGATTCCGCTCGCGCTGGCGGCGGCCGTGCTGGTGGCCTGGCGCGACTCGCCGACGCTCAAGGCGCTGGACCTGGCCGCGCTGGGGGTGATCCTGGGGCTGGCCATGCTGCGCGCCCGCGGCGGCCAGGTGCGGCGGGCGGGGATCGCGCACCACGCCACCGGCCTGGCCGTCTCCGTCGGCGACGCGGCGGTGGGCGCGGCGCGGCTCGTCTTTCGCGACGTGCGCTGGAGCGAGCTGCGCACCGACGGGATGACGCGGCACGGGATCGCCATCGTGCGCGGCGGCGCGCTGGCGTTTCCCGTGCTGCTGGTGTTCGGCACCCTGCTGGCGGCGGCGGACGCGCGCTTCGAGCGGCTGCTCGGCGCGGCGGAGCTGGACGTGCCGGTGCTGATCAGCCACGGGATGTTCTCCCTGGCGGTGGCGTGGCTCGCGGGCGGCATCCTGCGGACGATGACCATCGGCGGGGAGCGCCCCGGCCCGCAGCTCAGGCGGCCGGCGTCGCTCTCGCTGGGGATCGTGGAGGTAGGGATGGTGGTCGGGCTGCTGGACCTCCTCTTCCTCGCCTTCGTGATGGTGCAGCTGCCGTACTTCTTCGGCTCGGCGGATGCCATCGTCCAGCCGGGCACGACGACCTTCTCGCAGTACGCGCGGCGCGGCTTCTTCGAGCTGGTGACGGTCGCCGGGCTGGTGCTGCCCCTGCTCCTCCTGGCGGACTGGCTGGTGCGTCGCGACCACCCGCGGCACGAGCGCATCTTCCGCATCCTGGCCGGCGCGCAGGTGGTGCTGCTCTTCGTGATCATGGGAAGCGCGCTGCACCGGATGCGGCTGTACCAGGTGGCGTACGGGCTGACCGAGCTGCGGCTGTACACCACCGCGTTCATGCTCTGGCTGGGCGTCGTCTTCGCGTGGTTCGCGCGCACGGTGCTGCGCGGGCGGCGGGAGCGCTTTGCCTGGGGCGCGCTGGTGACCGCGCTGGAGGCGCTGGTGCTGCTGCACGTGGTGAACCCGGATGCGCTGATCGTGCGGACGAACGCCGCCCGTCCGGATGCGGCCGCGCGCTTCGACGCCCCCTACGCCGCCTCCCTGGGTGCCGACGCCGTGCCGCCCCTGCTGGCCGCCCTGCCCGCGGTGTCGCCCGAGCTGCGCTGCGCCGCCGCCACCCGCCTGCTGCACCGCTGGCACGCCTCGGATGCCGACTGGCGCAGCTGGAGCCTGGCGCGCGCCCGCGCCCGCGCCGCCGTCCTTCGCCGTTACGACGAGCTGCGCGAGATGTCCTGTGCACCGCCTGCAGGCGCCGCCACGACGTCCGTGTCGATGCGGTAAGTCCAGGCTCTGCAAGCAAGTGGGCCGTTACAATCGCCGCGGCGGGATTGTAACGGCCCCTGGTTCGATGGGCGCGAAGGACGGCCGGCGCGCTGTCGCTGCGGCTGCTTCAGCCGCCGTCCCGGGCCGGGTGGAGCGCCGCGTGCAGCGCAACGTCGAGGGTGGGATGATGGAAGACGTGGCCGATCTCGCGCAGCCTGGCCGGCTCCACGCGCTGGCCGGCGAGCAGCGCCTCGTCCGCCATCTCCCCGAACAGCGCGCGCAGCCCGAACGACGGCACCGGGAGGAGCGCGGGGCGATGCAGGGCGCGGGCGAGTGCGTCGGTGAACTCCGAATTGCGCACCGACCCGGCGACCGCGTTCACCGGCCCGCGCAGCCGCTCGTCGCGCAGCGCACGGACGATCACCTCCACCACGTCGTCCAGCGAGATCCAGGGCATCCACTGCCGTCCGCTGCCGATCCGCCCGCCGACGCCCAGGCGGAAAGGCAGCAGCAGCCGCTCCAGCGCGCCACCGTTGCGGGTGAGCACCACGCCGAAGCGCAGCTTCACCACGCGGACCCCCGCCTGCTCCGCCACCTCGGACGCGCCCTCCCAGTCGCACCCCACCTCCGCCAGGAACCCCGATCCCGGCGGCGAGCTCTCGTCGAGCACCTGGTCCCCGCGGTCGCCGTAGATGCCGGTGGCGGACGCCTGCACCATCACCCGCGGCCGCTTCGCCAGCCGCGCGAGGGTGTGGGCCAGCAGGCGCGTTCCGTTGATGCGGCTGTCGCGGATGCGGCGCTTCTTCTCCTCCGTCCACCGCGTGCCCACGTTCTCGCCGGCCAGGTGCACCACCGCGTCCACCCCCTCCAGCGCCGCCGCGTCGATCGTCCCGGCGTCCGGGTCCCAGGCCACGTCGCCCGGCCCGGCTTTCGAGGCGGAGCGCACCAGGCGCGAGACCGTGTGCCCCTCGCGCTCCAGCCGCTGCACCAGCGCCGAGCCGATCAGCCCCGTGGACCCGCTGACGGCGACGCGCATGGGCGGTCCCGCGGCGGAAGGTGTGGCAGTCTCCGACATCGTCTCCCCTCCCCGGTTGGGCCCACCCCCGACCCCACCCCGCGCAAAAAGCGCGAG
>DASTNU010000387.1:0-4496 GCA_035720605.1 Longimicrobium sp.
GTTCAACGTCCTCATCCGCGAGCTCCAGGCGCTGTGCCTCGACGTCGAGCTGATGAAGACGAAGCGCAAGGTGCTGGTCAAGGAGCTGCAATCGCTCGGCCTCTCCGTGGAGGTCCTCAACGAGGACGAGGAGCGCGTGGACTTCGGCCCGGAGGAGGGCATCGATGTCCCGGAGCTGGGCATCAGCGTGACCCTGGGGAGTTAAGGTACCAAGTGCCAAGTACCAAGTGCCCAGTAACAGATTACTTGGCACTTGGCACTCGGAACTCGGCACTTTTCAGCAACGCGCAACACGCCGCCCGAGCCACGATGCCCGGGGACACCACGATAGATAGGGGATCCCGATGATCGACTTCCCCCGCGTCCGCGAGACCCGGTCTCAGGACTTCAACTACATCCAGGTCAAGATCGCCTCTCCCGAGGAGATCCGGGGCTGGAGCTTCGGCGAGGTCACCAAGCCGGAGACCATCAACTACCGCTCCTTCAAGCCGGAGCGCGACGGCCTGTTCTGCGAGCGCATCTTCGGTCCCGTCAAGGACTGGGAGTGCCACTGCGGCAAGTTCAAGCGCATTCGCTACCGCGGCCACGTCTGCGACAAGTGCGGCGTGGAGGTCACGCTGTCCAAGGTGCGCCGCGAGCGGATGGGGCACATCGAGCTGGCGGTGCCCGTCGCGCACATCTGGATGTTCAAGACGCTTCCCAGCCAGATGGGGTACCTGCTGGGGATGACGCTGCGCGACCTGGAGAAGGTGATCTACTACGCCGCGTACGTGGTCACCGCGCCGGGCGCCCAGGACGTCAAGCACAGCCAGGTGCTGGACGAGGACGAGTTCATCGCCCTGCGCGCCAAGGCGCAGGAAGAGGGCGACGCGGAGTTCGCCGCCGACATCGGCGCGCCGGCCATCCGCAACCTGCTGGGCCAGATCGACGTCGACTCGCTGGCCGAGACGCTGCGCACCCAGGTGGCCAACGAGACCAGCCAGCACCGCAAGAAGATGGTGCTCAAGCGGCTCAAGGTCATCGACGCCATCCGCGGCTCGGGCGCCACGCCGTCGGAGCGCAACAAGCCGCAGTGGATGATCATGGACGTGATCCCGGTCATCCCGCCCGACCTGCGCCCGCTGGTGCCCCTGGACGGGGGCCGCTTCGCCACGTCGGACCTGAACGACCTGTACCGCCGCGTCATCAACCGCAACAACCGGTTGAAGAAGCTGATGGAGATGCGCGCGCCGGAGGTCATCCTGCGCAACGAGAAGCGCATGCTGCAGGAGGCGGTGGACGCGCTCTTCGACAACGGCCGGCGCTCCAAGGCCATCCGCGGCCGCGGCAAGCGCCCGCTCAAGTCCCTGAGCGACATGCTCAAGGGCAAGCAGGGCCGCTTCCGGCAGAACCTGCTGGGCAAGCGCGTGGACTACTCCGGCCGCTCGGTCATCGTGGTCGGTCCCGAGCTGCGGCTGCACCAGTGCGGGCTGCCCAAGGCGATGGCGGTGGAGCTCTTCAAGCCGTTCATCATCCACGAGCTGGAGAAGCGCGGCGAGGCGGAGACGGTGAAGCGCGCCAAGAAGATCGTGGAGCGCGACGACCCGCGGGTGTACGAGGTGCTCGAGGACATCATCCGCGACCACCCCGTGCTGCTGAACCGCGCTCCCACGCTGCACCGCCTGGGCATCCAGGCGTTCGAGCCGGTGCTGGTGGAGGGCAAGGCCATCCGCATCCACCCCCTGGTCTGCGCGGCGTTCAACGCCGACTTCGACGGCGACCAGATGGCCGTGCACGTGCCGCTCTCGTTCGAGGCGCAGCTGGAGGCGCGCGTCCTGATGCTGTCGTCGAACAACATCCTGCTGCCCAGCAACGGGCGGCCGGTGGCGGCGCCGTCGCAGGACATCGTGATCGGGTGCTACTGGCTCACCAAGGACCAGGACAGCTTCCGCGACGACGTAGCCGCGGACCAGGCGGAGCTGGCCAGGGGGCCGGCCAAGCGCGACATGGCGAAGGTGCTGCCGCGCTTCGGCAACGTGGCCGAGGTGGAGATGGCGCTGGCCCACCGCCGCGTGGGGTACCACAGCACCGTCTACTTCCTGACCGACCCCCGCAAGGCGGACGAGAAGGAGGAGGGCGAGGGCGAGGAGAAGGAGTGGGTCCCCACCACGCCGGGGCGCATCATCTTCAACTCCGTGGTGCCCGGGGAGCTGGGGTACTGGAACCGGACGATGGGGAAGAAGGAGCTGGGCGACATCATCTTCAGCTCCTACCGCACCGTGGGCCTAGCCACCACGGTCGTCTTCCTGGACTCGCTGAAGAGCTTCGGCTTCCGCTACAGCACGCTGGCCGGCGTGTCGGTGGGGATCGAGGACATGAAGATCCCCGGCGAGAAGGACGAGATCCTGCGCGAGGCCGAGGACGACGTGGCGCGCTTCACCCGCGCGTACAACAACGGCGTCATCAGCAACGGCGAGCGCTACAACAAGGTCATCGACACCTGGACGCACGCCAACAACGACGTGGCGGACGCCATGGTGAACCGCCTGGCGGCGGACCGCGGGGGCTTCAACCCCGTGTACATGATGATGAACTCGGGCGCCCGCGGCAGCCGTGACCAGATGCGGCAGCTGGCGGGAATGCGCGGCCTGATGGCCAAGCCGCAGAAGAAGCTCACGGGCGGCATCGGCGAGATCATCGAGTCGCCGATCAAGTCCAACTTCCGCGAGGGCCTCACCGTGCTGGAGTACTTCATCTCCACGCACGGCGCCCGCAAGGGCCTGGCCGACACGGCGCTCAAGACGGCGGACGCGGGGTACCTGACGCGCCGCCTGGTGGACGTGGCGCAGGACGTCACCATCACCGAGGACGACTGCGGGACGATCCTGGGGCTCGAAGTGTCCGCGCTCAAGGAGGGCGAGGACGTGGTGGAGCCGCTCAAGGACCGCATCGTGGGCTCGGTGGCGGCGGACGACGTCTTCGACCCGATGGACGGCGAGATGCTGGTGGCCGCCGGCGACCTGATCGACGAGGAGACGGCGGACGAGATCGAGGACGCCGGCATCCAGTCGGTCAAGATCCGCTCCGTGCTCACCTGCGAGAGCCGCCGCGGGCTGTGCGTCAAGTGCTACGGCCGCAACCTGGCGACGATGGGGATCGTGGACCCGGGCGAGGCGGTGGGGATCCTGGCCGCGCAGTCCATCGGCGAGCCGGGCACGCAGCTCACGCTGCGCACCTTCCACATCGGCGGCACGGCGGCGCGCATCGCGGCGACCACGGGGCGCAAGAGCAAGGTGGAGGGGATCGCCCAGTTCGAGCGCATCACCACGGTGACCACGCCGGAGGGCACGCGCATCGTCACCAGCCGCGAGGGCGAGATCATCATGCGCACCGCCGAGGGCGCGGTGCGCAGCCGGCTGGCGGTGCCGTACGGCGCCACCATCTCGGTCGAGGACGGCCAGAAGGTGGCCGTGGGCGACACGCTCTTCGCGTGGGACCCGTACTCCGAGCCCATCGTGGCGGACTTCGGCGGCACCCTGCGCTTCATCGACATCGTCGAGGACGAGTCGGTGCGCGAGGAGCTGGACGAGAGCACCGGCCGGCGGCAGATGGTGATCATCGAGGACCGCAGCAAGAAGCTGCACCCCATGATCGAGATCATCGACGCCAACGGGGTGAAGGTGCGCGAGTTCATCGTCCCCGTGGGCGCGCAGCTCACCGTGCGCGACGGCGAGGCGGTGCAGCCGGGCACGGCGCTGGCCAAGCTGGCCCGCGAGGCGTACAAGACGCGCGACATCACGGGCGGCCTGCCGCGCATCGCCGAGCTCTTCGAGGCGCGCAAGCCCAAGGACCCCTCGGTCATCACCGAGGTGGACGGCACCGTGCGCTTCGGCGACATCAAGCGCGGCAAGCGCGAGGTGATCGTGATCCCGGAGACGGGGAACGAGCGGGTGTACGAGGTTCCCGTGGGCAAGCACCTGCGCGTGCACGAGGGCGACTACGTGCGCGCCGGCGACCGCCTGAGCGAGGGGCCGGTGAACCCGCACGACATCCTGCGCATCAAGGGCCCGCAGGCGGTGCAGGAGTACCTGCTGAACGAGGTGCAGGAGGTGTACCGTCTGCAGGGCGTGAAGATCAACGACAAGCACATCGGCGTGATCGTGCGCCAGATGCTGCAGAAGGTGCGCATCCTGGACCCGGGCACCACCGAGTTCCTGGAAGGGGAGACGGTGGACCGCACGGAGTTCCTGAACGCCAACGGCAAGCACATGGAGGGCGGCGGCACCCCCGCCACCAGCGAGCCGCTGCTGCTGGGGATCACCAAGGCGTCGCTGACGACGCAGTCCTTCATCTCCGCGGCCTCCTTCCAGGAGACCACGCGGGTGCTGACCGACGCCGCCATCCGCGGCGCGCGCGACGACCTGCAGGGGCTGAAGGAGAACATCATCATCGGGCACCTGATCCCGGCGGGCACGGGGATCTACCGGTACAACGACGTGATGTTCGGCGCCGAGGCG
>DASTNU010000388.1:0-5058 GCA_035720605.1 Longimicrobium sp.
CCCCAGCTCCAGGGCACGCTCCCCCTCACCGTCGTCCATCAGGGGGAGCGCGGAGACGGGCGTCTCCGGCACGGCCGCGGCGGCGCGCAGGAGGACGGCGAAGTGCGCCATCATCCGCTCGATCGTCGCCCCGTCCCACAGGGCGGTGGCGTACTCCGCCAGTCCGCGCAGCCCGTCGCCGTGCTCCTCCAACTGCACCGTCAGGTCCACCCGCGCCGTGCCGGCGGCGGCCGGAAGGGTGCGCACCTCCAGGCCTTCCAGAGACAGCTCGCCGTCGGGGGCGTTCAGCAGCCCGAACATCACCTGGAAGACCGGCGCATGGCTCAGCGAGCGCGCCACGCCCATCTCCTGCACCAGCTCCTCGAACGGCACTTCCTGGTGCGCGTACGCCTGCAGCGTGCTCTCGCGGACGCGGGCCAGCAGCGTGCGGAACGCCGGGTCGCCGGAAAGGTCCGTCCGCATGGCCAGCGAGTTGACGAAGAGGCCCACCAGCCCCTCCACCTCCGGCAGCGCCCTTCCGGCCACCGGCGAGCCGACGACGATGTCCTCCTGACCGCTCCAGCGGTGCAGCACCGCGTTCCACGCGGCCAGCAGCACCATGTACAGCGTCGCCCCCTCGCGCCGGGCCAGCTCCCGCGCCGCACGCGCCACCTCGGGTGCGATGACGAACTCGTGTGCGGCGCCCCGCTCGTCCGCCTCCGCCGGGCGCGGCCGATCGTACGGCAGCTCCAGCAGGGCGGGCGCTCCCTCCAGCCGCTGGCGCCAGAACGCCCGCTCGCGGCGCACCGCCTCGCCGCCCGGCAGCGCGCGCTGCCAGAGCGCGTAGTCCGCGTACTGCACCGGCAGCGGCGCGAGCGGCGCCGCCCCGCCGCGCGCGAAGGCGCGGTACAGCAGGGTCAGCTCGCGCATCATCACCCCCCACGACCAGCCGTCGGCGGCGATGTGGTGCACGTTCAGCAGCAGCACGTGCCGCTCCGGAGCGATCCGCAGGAGCCGCGCGCGGATCGGCAGGCCGTCGCGCAGGTCGAAGGGCGCGCGCGCGTCGGCCTCCATCCGCGCCCGCACCTCGTCCTCCGCCACGGTTTCGACCGGCAGCGCGAAGGGCGGCGGCGGCAGGACGTCCTGCACCGGCTGGCCCTCCACCTCGGCGTAGCGGGTGCGCAGCACCTCGTGCCGGGCCACCAGCGCCTCCAAGGCGCGGCGCAGCGCCTCCGCATCCAGCGGGCCCTCCAGCGCCAGCGCCTCGGCCATGTTGTAGGTGCCGGCCCCCGGCGACATCCGCTGCAGGAACCACATCCGCTCCTGCGCGAAAGAGAGCGGCACCGGTCCGCCACGTTCGACACGCACCAGCGGCGGGAGCTCCTCCGCCGCGGCGGCGCCGCCCAGCCGCTCCGCTAGCGCGCGGACGGTGGGCGCCTCGAAGAACGCGCGCAGCGGCAGCTCCACGCCCAGCTCGCGGCGGACGCGCGAAAGCACCTGCGTCGCCAGCAGGGAGTGGCCGCCCAGCTCGAAGAAGTCGTCGTCCAGCCCCACCCGCTCCAGCCGCAGCACCTCGCGCCAGACCGCCGCCAGCGCCTGCTCGCGCGGGGTGCGCGGGGGCGTGAACGCCTGCTCGGCCGCCTGCGCGCCGGGCGCGGGGAGGGCGCGGCGGTCTACCTTGCCGCTGGGCGTCAGCGGCAACGCGTCCAGCGCCACGAAGGCCGGGGGCACCATGTACTCCGGCAGCCGCTCGCGCAGGAACGCCCGCAGCTCCGGGCCCGCCGGCGGCGCATCCGCGTCGCCCGCGACCACGTAGGCCACGAGGCGCGCGTCCCCCACGTCCTCGCGGAGGGCCACGGCCGCGCCGCCCACCCGCGGGTGCGCGCGCAGGGCGGCTTCGATCTCGCCCAGCTCGATGCGAAAGCCGCGCAGCTTCACCTGAAAGTCCACGCGCCCCAGGAACTCCAGCGCGCCGTCCGCCCGCCGCCGCACCCGGTCGCCGGTGCGGTACAGGCGGCATCCGGCCGCACCGAAGGGGTCGGGGACGAAGCGCTCCGCCGTCAGCCCCGGGCGGTTCAGGTACCCGCGCGCCACGCCCGCCCCGCCGATGAGCAGCTCGCCCGGGACGCCGAGCGGCGCCGGGCTGCCGGCGGGGTCCAGCACGTACAGCGTGGTGTTCGCGATGGCGTCGCCGAGCGGGATCGCGCCCTCCGCCGGGACGGGCGCGGCCGAGGCCCAGACGGTGACCTCGGTGGGGCCGTAGAGGTTCCACACCTCCGCGCCGGCGCCGAGCAGGGCGTCCGCCACGGGGCGCGGCAAGGCCTCGCCGCCGGAAAGGAGGCGCATCCCCGGGCGCGGCGACCAGCCGGAGCCGAGCAGCATGGCCCAGGTGGCGGGCGTCGCCTGCATCACCGTCGCGCCGCCGCGGGCGATGAGCGCGGCGAGGAGCGTCGGGTCGGCCGCCTGCTCGCGCGTGGCCACGATGGCGCGCGCACCCAGCGACAGCGGGAGGAACAGCTCCAGGACGGAGATGTCGAACGCGATGGTGGTGACGGCGAGGAACGCGTCCTCCGGGCGCAGCCCCGGCGCCTCCGCCATCGAGCGCAGGAAGCTGGACGCGCCGCCGTGGCGCACCATCACGCCCTTGGGCCGGCCCGTCGACCCGGAGGTGTAGATGACGTACGCCAGCTCCCCGGCGTCGACGTCCGCGTCCGCGCCGGGCCGACCGGCGGGGGCGACGTCGTCCAGCAGGATCCGATCGGCCCGGCCCCTCCCCCCGGCCCCCTCCCCGCCCAAACGGCGTGCGGCGAGGGGGAGAACGGCGGATTCGAGGCGATCCGACAGCGCGCGCTCCGTCAGCAGCAGGCGCGCGCCGGAATCCTCCAGCATGTACGCCAGCCGCTCCGCCGGGTACTCGGGATCGAGCGGCAGGTATGCGGCGCCGGCTCGGAGGACGCCCAGCAGCGCCGCCACCATCCGCGCCGACCGCTCCGCGCACACCGCGACGAGGGTCCCCCGCCCCGCGCCGCGCGCCCGCAGCGCCGCCGCGACCCCCGCCGAGAGCGCATCCAGCTGCGCGTACGTGAGCGCGCCGTCCACGCCTTCGACGGCCACCGCGTCCGGGGTCCGCGCCGCCTGCTCCGCGAACAGCCGGTGCACCGGCGCGAAGGGCCACTCGCGCGCGGTGGCGTTCCACCGCTCCACCACGGCCGTGCGCTCGTCCTCGTCCAGCAGCGGAAGGCGCGACACCGGCGCGTCCGGCGCCGCCGCGGCGTGCGACAGCAGGCGCTTGAGGTGCGCCACCATCCGGCCGACGGTGGCGTGCTCGAAGAGGTCGGTCGCGTACTCCGTCTCCACCCGCAGCGCGCCGCCGTCCTCCTCGTACAGGTCGAAGGCCAGGTCGAAGCGGGCGGTGTCGAACTCCGCCTCCAGCGGCTCGATCTCCAGCCCGGCGAGGCGCATGGTCCCGGCGGGAGCGTTCTGCAGCATCAGCGAGACCTGGAACACCGGGTTGCGGCTCAGGTCGCGCGGAATGCGCAGCTCCTCGACGATGCGCTCGAACGGCAGGTCCTGGTGGTCGAAGGCGGCCAGCGACGACTCCTTCTCGCGCCGCAGGAGCGCGCGGAAGGAGTCGTCCGCGCGCACGGCGCCCCGCAGCGGCAGCGTGTTCACGAAGAAGCCGATCAGCCCCTCCGTCTCGCTCCGCGGGCGCCCGGCCACCGGCGTGCCGACGACCACGTCCTCCTGCCCCGACCAGCGCGAGAGCACCACCCGCAGCGCCGCCAGCAGCACCGCGAAGGGCGTGGCGCCCTCCTGGTGCGCCAGCTCACGGACGGCGCGGGCCAGCGCGGGCTCCATGCGGTCGCGCACCACGCGCCCGCGGTGGCGCTCCGCGGGGGGGCGCGGCCGGTCCGTCGGCAGCTCCAGGGCGGGCGGGGCGCCGGCCAGCGCGCCGCGCCAGAAGGCGAGCTGCTTCGCCAGCGTCTCGCCCGCCAGGTGCTCGCGCTGCCAGAGGGCGTAGTCCGCGTACTGCACCGGCAGCGGCGGCAGCGGGTCCGGCGCGCCCGTCCGGAAGGCGGCGTACAGCGCGCCCAGCTCGCGGGCCAGGATCCCCAGGCTCCACCCGTCCGCGATCCCGTGGTGCAGCGCCAGCAGCAGGACGTGCTCGTCGTCGCGCAGGCGCAGCAGGCGCGCGCGGAAGAGGGGCCCGGCGACCAGGTCGAACCCCGTGTTCGCGTCGCGGTGCACGCGCTCCGCGACCGCCGCCTCGCGCTCCTCCGGCGCCAGCGCCGACAGCTCTTCCACCTCCAGCGCCGCCGGGACGAAGGGGTGGACCACCTGTACCGGCACGCCGTCCTCGCCCTCGGCGAAGGTGGTGCGCAGCGACTCGTGGCGCGCGCGCAGGGCGTCGATGGCGCGCTCCAGCGCGGCCACGTCCAGCACGCCGCGCAGCCGCAGCGGGCGCAGCAGGTTGAAGGCGGCGGTGCCGGGGTCCAGCCGGTCCAGCACCCACAGCCGCTGCTGCGAGAAGGAGAGCGGGAGCGCGCCGCCGCGCGGGCGCGGCGCCAGCACGGGGCCGGCCGCCCGGGTGCGGGCCGCCTGCATCCGCAGCTCCAGCAGGCGGCGCTTCTCGGGCGAGAGGCCGGCGAGGAGCGACTGCACGTCCGTCATCGGGCGCCTCCCGCGCCGGCGGACTCCTCGGCCGCCAGCAGCGCCAGCACCTGCTCGTCCGAAAGCTCGTCCAGGTCGGCCATCACCGCGGCCATCGCCTCCAGCTGCGCTTCCTCCACCACCCGCGCCAGCTCCGCCAGCGTGGGCGCGGCGAACACGCGCGCCAGCGGCAGCTCCACCCCCAGCGCCTCGCGCACCCGCGTCACCACCTGCGTCGCCATCAGCGAATGGCCGCCCAGGTCGAAGAAGTTGTCGTTCAGGTACACGCGCTCCACGGGCAGAACCTCCGCCCACACCGCCGCCAGCGTCCGCTCCACCTCGGTCCGCGGCCCGGCGCCGGCCTCGTCGGCGCGCCGCGGGGCGGGCGCGGGAAGGGCGCGGCGGTCCACCTTGCCGTTGGGCGTCAGC
>DASTNU010000389.1:0-7980 GCA_035720605.1 Longimicrobium sp.
GGCAAAGCGCGCCGCGGAGGTGAAGACCACGGGCCGGGCGGTCCCGCTCAGCCATCTGCTCATCCAGTCGGCCGCGGACGTCGCCGCCGACCTGGCGGTCGTGCGGTACGCGGAGCAGCACGCGCCGCAGCTCCTGGCCGCGCTGATCGAAGTCCGGGAGGGCCTTGAGGCTTCGGCGCGCGCGCACGAGTGCGCGGGCTGGCAGTGCGCCGTCTGCACCCCCTGCCGGTGGATGGACCTGCTGGACAATGCCCTCCCCCACCCGGCGATCGTCTGATGCCGCTCGCCGACCGAATCCGCGACATCATCAATCCCCTGCCCCCCGGGTCCGCCGTTCTGCTGACCAGGGACTTCCTTGCGGGGCTGCTCGAGGAGGAGCCGGCATCCAGCACCGGCGTCGTCGTGTGCCAGCTGGATACCGCCGCCATGGCCGGCAGGCTCGGCTGCAGCGAAAGCGCGGTGCGCGGCTACTGCCGCCGACGGGTGATCCCGACGGCGCGGAAGGTGGCCGGCCTCGGGTGGCTTGCTGAGGAGCCCGCGTTCGAGGCCTGGCGGCTGGGGGTGGCCGGTTCTGTCCCCGAGGCGCCGCCGGGGAGCCCCGGCCGAGGTGCAAACCGCGCCACGCGCCGCCGGCGCCTCGGGGACTACCGCCTGCGCGGCGGTGCCGACAAACCAGTAGCCCTGCGGAGTGCGTGAACATGCTCCCCGCCGCGGCACCGCGCCCCGATCGCACTCTGAACCCCGTCCTGCCGCTCCCCGCGCTCCCGCGAGCGTCCTCCGCGCCCGGCGATAATGCCGGCCGTAATAAACCCCAGCCGACAGAGGGCCAGTGTCAACGCTGACCGAAGAAGCCCCGCCCGTAGCGGGGGCGCAGCGGATCCTCGCTTCGCCGCGGCAGATGGTGCCGTGGCCGGACCTGAACACCCGCAAGGCGTTCCCGCGGGAGAGGGTCGCCAAGATCGCCGACTCGATGCGGCGCCACGGCGGCAACCTCCAGAACCTCGTGCTGCACAACCCGCAGCAGACGGTGGTGGTGGACGGCGCCGAGGTCCCGCTCTACTGGATCGTGGCCGGCGAGACGCGCTGGCGTAGCGCGAACCTGATCGTCGACGGCGACGCCGAGCTGGGATGGGAGCCGCGGCCGGAGTTTGTGCTCGACTGCCGCGTCAGCGAGTTCACTCGCGCCGAGGCGCTGGAGATCCTGCTGATCGAGAACCGCGAGCGGGGCAACCTCACGGTGATCGAAGAAGCGCGGGGCATCCAGAAGCTGATCGAGGAGGAGGGCTACACGCAGGCCCGCGTGGCGGAGAAGATCTTCGGGGATGCCGCCAAGCAGCCGCAGGTAAACCAGCTCCTCGGGCTGCTGGAGATGCCCGACGCCGTCCAGGACCTGCTGGAGCAGGGGCACCTCGTGTTCAGCCACGTACGCGACCACCTGCGGCCGCTGTGGGGCAGGCTTTCCGAGGACCGGCGCGGCGAGGTGCTCGCGGGGATCGTGGGTCGAATCCGCGGCCACGTCGAAAACGACCACAAGGTCGCCGGGCCGTGGCTGGCGGAGCTGGTTCGCGAGGCGGACGCAGAGGAGGCGCGCCTGCGTGGCCAAGTCTCGCTGCTGGACGACCTGCCCGAGGAGGCGCCGCCGGCGGATGCCCCCGCCGCCGCCGATGAAGCGGGGCAGGTCGAGTACCTGGTGAGGGAGGCGCTCCAAGACCACCTCCTGGTAGGCTACGCCGGCGCGTCGGACGCGGAGCTGCTGGAGCGGATCGGTAACGCGCTGCCCCTGGAGATGGCGGAGCCCGCGCGGGTGGCCGGAGTCGGCACGTGGCGCGTTCAGCGCACCCCTGGGCCGGTCCTGGTGATCCACCCGGAGGCGGGCACCTACCCGTGGAGCCTGCAGGGCGAAAGCCTGCTGGAGTACGTCCGCAAGGTGTTCACCATCTCCGCCGAGGGACTGGAGGCCACCTGCCGGTTCTGCGCCTGCTCGGACTCCGTGGCGTGCCCGGGCGGGTGTTCCTGGGTGACCGTCGATCGAGAGAAGGGAGAGGGCGTCTGCTCTAATCCGGACTGCGTTCGTCGGCTGGACGAAGAGCAGGCGGCGGTGCCGGAGGCCGCCCCGGCGGACTCACTCGCCACCCCCGGAGGGAAGCTGACGGAGCAGGAGCAGGTCGACGGGCTGATCCATAACGCTTGCACCGCCTACGCCGCTGGGGAGTGGACGGCCCTCCGCGAGCGACCCCAGGTCACTGACGTCGACGTCGCCTCGACAGTGCGCTTCCTCCTGCGCGACGCCGATGACGCGCCCCGGTTCGTTGAGGGGCTCGGGACGTGGACGCCGGCGGTGGACGCGCACACGCTTCGTATCTCCGTCATTCCCTCCGCAACGAAGGCAACACGGCACATCCGCGACGCCGAGCTGCTTCGCATCGTCCGCCGGGTGATGCTCCTTCCCGACGCCGCCGAGGCGGCGGCCCCCGCGCCCGCGCCGCCCACGGCTCCGCCAGCGGCGTCCCCGCGGCCGGCACCAGCCTCGGGGGCGTCTCGTGCGGCCACGCCCGCTGCACGCCCCGCTCCGACGCCCAGCACCGCCCCCCCTGCAGCCCCCGCGGCGCCCCCCGTCGCGGTTCTGCCCCCCATGGGAGCGGGCCGACGTCCGATCCCCCAGGGAGCGGGAGTGGTGGCAACGCTACTCGCCGTCTGCGGGGACCGACCGTGCACCCTGAACCTATTGCCCACAGGGCAAGGAATCGTGGTGACCGTCGCCCCGCGGCCGCTGAAGGCCGGGGAGATCCCCTTCACCCATTGCGCCGGTCCGGAGTCGGTGGACGAGGAGTTCATAGCCCGGCTGGACGCGCACTTCACCTGATCTGGGAAAGACGACGATGAGCAGCAATGACGAGCAGCAGGCAACGGGTGCGGACACCGAGCCCGCAAAGCCGACCATCAAGCGCGTGTTCATCTTCAACGGGGGCCTGCTGGGGGACCCCGGGGCGGCGTTCTCGCCTGAGCAAGTGCGCGACATCTGGGCGGGGACGTACCCGGACCTGCAGAACGCGAAGGTGAAGGGGCCGGACAAAAAGACCCTGCCGGACGGCAGCGAGGAGTGGACCTACACGTTCGCGATGAACGTGGGCAGGCTCGGGTAAAGGCGCGTGGCGCGCGCGAAGAAGCGCACCGCCTCCACCACGGCGGCCGCGGTGCTGGCCGCCTTGGAGGAAGTCGAGCGCACGGCGGGGACAACGGACGAAGACGAGCCCGACCCCCTGAACATCACACGGTTTCTTCTATGCCCGGAGCCAGGCCTACAGCGCGCGTCAGCCGTGATCGGCGAAGCCGTACAATCGGGACTGCGGCCCCGTCAGGAAAGCGCGTTCAGAGCAGCAACGTACACCCCGCTCACCCCGCCGCCGGGCTGGCTCCCGCCGCCGGTCTGACGTTCCCCCACTTTCGCGGACTGCCTGCGAAGGTGCGCGGGCACGCCGCTCCGATTCGAGCGGCGCGGCTGGCCCGCACTGCCGTGCAAGCTGGGTTGGCTAATCCGGAACTGTGGCACGGAGAGGCCGAGTCATTCGTCCGCGACATGGTGATCGACTGGATCGTCGCGGCAGGAAACGGCGTCTCCGAGTTCGGCTTTCACTTCTTCGTCTCGGATCGGCCCCACGTCTCGGTTGAGACGTTCGTCGCGCCTGCGGACCGTCTCTACCTGGTCGTTTACGCGGGCTCCCACTGGGGCATCGCGCTTCGCGATCCGGTGCGCGCGATGGAGGCGATCGACGCGCGGATGCCCTCCTGGGTTTGGACGCGTCTCCGGGACGCCGTGGCAACGTATGCCGAGGTCTGGGACCCGCACCGCGCCATCCACATCGAGCGGAACGAAGACTGGCCGTTCGACCCGGGGCTGTGGGGTGGTGAGGAGGATGAGGACGACGTTGGCGGGTGGAGACCGAGCCGCATCACCCCGAAGTCTCTTCAGCGGAAGCGCGTCTCGGACCGCACCGTCCGGGAGGCGCTAAAGGAGCTGCGGCTGCCCGCGGGGTCGTGGGGTGCCCAGGTGATGGATGCCGCCTTCGACCTGGCTACTTGGGCCCGCGCGTCGGGTGACAACGGCTATGCGGACCTGAGCCCGCTGGAGAAGGGCGCATTCGATATGGTGGTCCACGCTCGTCCCTCCATCGTGGCCTGGATAGAACCGCAAGGCGACGGGATCATGCACGCCTGGGACTACTACGGCGAGGACTTCTACGAGATGGATGAGGATCACTTCGGCCCCGCCTCATGCTGGCCGTTCAACCCCTCCGACTCTCTGTCCCTCCTGCGCCTGCGTGAGCGCGTGAGGAACTTCTGCGGCCTCATGCAGCGGGCCGGCAAGCTGTTCGATCTGCTGGAGACGCCGCCTCTGGAGCTGGTCAACGCGCCCAAGCCAAAGCGCCGGCGGCGGTCCAAACCTTTGGTGGAGATCCTGGCCGGGTTCGTAAATATCGCGCTGGACAGCGCGTCGTGATCGGCGACGCCGGGAACGGAGAGGAGGCGACTGTGAACGTTGAGGTAGTGCTCGGCGCAGGCGAGATGGAGCCGATCCAGGCGCTGGTGGTCTACGGCACCACGAACAGCCTGGGTGAGATGGTGGGCCAGCCGTACGTCGCCACAGCGCCTCTGCTGGAAGACCCGCAGAAACCCGGCGTGGTGGAGACGGGTGTGTGGCAGCCGGTGAGCGAGGAGTTCGTGCAGCAACTGGCTACGCAGCTCGGCGTCAACCTCCCACGAGAGGTGCTTCCCGCGTCGATCCTCTGCCGCACCCACGACGTGCTTTCGTGGTGGTCCCCACCCCGAAAGCGGACGCTGTTTTTCAAGCACTCGGACCTCCGCGCGCTCGAGGGGGAGGACCTGCCGGTGCCAGGGCTGGTTTGGCGCTTCGACACATTCGAAGGGAAGCTCTACGTGCGCGCGTACGCCGGTGCCGACCGGCCCGGGCCCAACACCCCGCTGGCGTACGCGCCGTTCCTCAACGTGGAGTCCACGGGGCTTGTTTGCCAGGGCACGATGAAGCGCCCGGCTTCCGTGACACCCGCCGCAGCGACGGAGTGGGAGGAGGCATTTTTCAATGCCTCGCAGGCCTCACAGCTGGCCTCCATCCCCATCGCGACCACCTACGGTAACGGGAGGCTAGCGCCCATGTGGCTGAAGGTGCGCCGCAACCGACCGTTCCCGAACAAGTTCTTGCTCACCACCGGCGAGAGGCTCGCCGACTTCCTCGGAGTGCGCTGACCGATGCAGCACCTACACAGGGTCCCCGGGGACCTGCTAACCGGCCCCGTTCGGGTGTTGGTGGTCGGGTGCGGAGGGAACGGCGGAGCAGTGGCCTGCGGGCTACCGTCCCTGCACAAGACGCTGATCGCACGCGGACACCCGCACGGACTCCACTGCGTCCTCATGGACGGCGACGAGGTGTCGCTGGCCAACACCCAGAGCGGACGCCAGCCGTTCCACGCCGGCGACGTCGGGCACAACAAGGCGAAGATCCTGGCCTCGCGGCTCAACCTGTTCCACGGCCTTCGGTGGGGCGCCTACCCGCATTTCCTCCAGCCGAAGCACGACCTCGCGAACTATTACGACATCGTGATCGGCTGCGTCGATTCCCACAAGGCCCGGAGGGTTATCGCGCAGGTCTGTCAATCCAGCCGCGTGGCATACTGGCTGGACCTCGGTAACAATGCCGACGTCGGCCAGTTCGTGCTGGGGCAACCCATCAACCGGCGGAACAGCAAGGAAGACCCTGCGCGCCTTCTCACCGCTCCGGAGCGGTACCCCGAGATGCTGGACACCAAGCTCCCAGAGAGAAACGAGCCAAGCTGCAGCGCGGCCGAGGCCGTCAGCCGCCAGCTGCCGTTCCTGAACCAGACCCTCGCGCAGCTGTCTCTCTCGCTACTGGAGCGCCTGTTCGCCGTAGGCATCGAGCACCACGGTGCCGTCGTGCGGCTCACGCCCGGGGAAGCTGGGACCCGGATGGTGACCGCCATTCCCATCCCTCCCCCGGTCGCGCCGGAGCCGCCCGCTCCGCCGGCAGAGGGCAAAGGCGCGCGGGCCCGCCGGCGCCGGAAAGCGGCCGCCATCGCGGAGGTGGGCTGATGCGTAACCTTTGGTCACTCGTCGGCGGGTTATGGCATCAAGCATCCGAAGAATCCACCAGCGTGCGGTGGGTGGGGCAGGTGGAGGCCAACAGCTGCGCGATAGCGTGCCTCGCGATGGTGCTGGGCGTCGACTACGCCGAGGCCCGCGGGCGAGTACCCATCTTCAACCCGGCGGAAGGGATGGTGATGGGCCAAGTCCTCCGGGTGCTGACGGAGGCGGGTTGGGCGTACCAGGAGAAGTGGCCCGACTACTCCCCCACCGGGCACCGCCGCCCGCACTGGCCGCTCCGTCCGTGGGCGCCGCTTCACGTCTGCGCGGTGCGAACCAACATGTGGCACTGCGTGGTGATGCTTGACGGCGGGATGGTGCTGGACCCGCTCGCCCCCGGACCACGCGACCTACACTCCTACCCGGAGGTTTTCCAGATCGTCGGCCTCTGGAGGGTGCAGTGAGCGCGCGCGGCCGTTCCGGCGACGTGTGGTCGGGCGTGGTGCTGGCGCACCCCCTTGATGCGCTCAGGTTCGCGATGCTTCGCGCCGAGAACGAGGGAAAGGGAGAGGTGCGCACGTTCGAAACGGGATCGCTCCAGATCGTGTGGCGACACGTGCCGGCGGACCGGAAGCGCCATTACCCGGCGCGCAACGCCATCGAGCTGCGCCGGCGCGGTTCCCTGCCCGACGACGGCGACCGCCGAATCATCACCCGGATGCTGGAGACGCTGGGTTTCCCGCGCGACCGTCTCAGCGTCCAGCCAACGGAGGACGAGCGGGGCCCGTTGCTCCGAATCACGGTCCTCGCTGCCCCTCCATCCCCGCCGGCGGGTGTTCAAGAGGGAGAAGCCGCGCATGCCTGAGACGGTCAACCCGCCCCCCCCTTTCGTGGCGCTGGCCGAGCTCTGCGTCGCCCGGGGCGAGGACTCCCTTTCCACCCGCACGCCGGCGGGCGAGTCCTGGCCGATGCGCGTCGATGCCACCTGGTCGGTGTGGATCAACCCGCATGCCGCCCCGGTGCAGCTGGAGATCGCCTCTCACGCGGCGACGGTGCAGGTCCCGGCGCACAGCGCGTACGTCACCTACAACGACTCGCCGTGGGCCGTTATCGACGCGTTCGGGGGAATCCATCCAGTGCACGGTCGGTGCGTCCCGGCGTGGGCAGAGGAATTTGCGGCTGGTCTTTTCGCCCGTGCTGCGCTCGCGGCGGCGGAGGAGGTTCGCCCGTGATCGGTCCCCCGCGCCCCGCGCCCGCAGGCCTCCTGGTCGCGGTAGATCCGGGGATCGACATCGCTGCCGCAGCGATCTACGACCTCTCCCGCGTAGGCCGCCCGCTGCCGGTGGGCAGCCTCGACGCTGCGGCGCGCGGTTTCGTGCGAGTCGTCCGCGGAAGAACAGACACGCGGGCCACCACCCTGGAGCGGTGCACGGCCCTGTTTGAATGGCTGCGGGCGCTCGCGCTGGAGCTGGACCCCGTCCTCGTGGTGATAGAGGTGCCTGCCCATGCGGGGACCTACCGCGGCAAGCTGCACCGGCAGGAAGGGGCCGGATCGCTGAACGCCGCGGCGCTAGAGAAGCTGAACCGCGCGATCGGCGCCCTCTGCGCCGGCGCCCACGCCGGCTGCGCGGCGAATCCGGAGGCCGTCGTGGTGGAGTTCCGATCCGACTACGGAAAGGGCTTCAACCGCAAGCGCGTCCGCCACGACGCACTGGCTGCCGCGTTCAGGCTGGCGGGCCTGCCCGTGGTCGGCGGCAACGAGGACGACCGCGACGCGGCCTTTCTGGGTGCGTTCTACATCGCCACGCAGCTCCCCAGAGGACGGGTTCGTGGCGCGGCCGGAACTTGAGTTTTGCAAACACGGCA
>DASTNU010000390.1:0-7603 GCA_035720605.1 Longimicrobium sp.
GCGCCGCGGAATTCCGCGGCGCCCCTCGATCCTCCTCGTCATCCCACGATCACCGCCATCACGCCGTCAGTGCGTGATGTAGCGCTCGAAGAACTCCAGCGTGCGCAGCATGTGGTCGATGCGGTGGTTCGGCTCGCCGGCGCGCGTGAGCTCGTGGCCCTCGCGCGGGTAGCGCACGAACTCCACCTCCTTGCCCAGCACCTTCATGGCGCGGTACAGCGCCTCGGCGCTGGCGATGGTGGCGCGGAAGTCCGTGTCGGCGTGCAGCAGCAGCAGCGGCGTCTGGATGTCGGCCACGTACGTCAGCGGCGACTGCTCGCGCGTGATCTGCGGGTCTTCCCACGGCCGCGTGTGGAACTCGCCCTCCAGCAGCCGCCACGTGTTGCTGCTGTAGTACCAGATGCCCAGGTCGTACACGCCGCGCGCCGCCACGGCGGCCCTGAAGCGCTCCGGCGCCTCGCGCGCGATGAGCCACGTCGTCATGTAGCCGGCGTAGCTGCCCCCCGTCACCACCTGCCGCGCCGGGTCCGCCAGCCCGCGGGCGATCACGCTGTCCGCGCCGATCAGGATGTCGCGCGCCGGCGGCGTTCCCCAGTTGCGGCGGATGCTGCGCAGCCACTCGTTGCCGTACCCGCCGGAGCCGCGCGGGTTGGAGAAGAAGACGGTGTACCCCGCGCCGGCCAGCATCTGGTACTCCAGCCACATGCTCGCCTCGCCCGGGCCCCACATGGCGTGCGGGCCGCCGTGGATCTGCACCGCCAGCGGCGGGCGGCGGTTGGGGCGATGATCGATCGGCAGCAGGTACCAGCCCTGGATGCGCCGGCCGTCGAACGACGGGTACCACACCTCGTGGTAGTCGCTCACGTACACCTGCGAGAGCAGCGAATCGTTCAGCGCCGTCAGCCGCACCTGGCCGCCGCCGGATCCGTCCGCCGCGTACACGTCGCTGGGGCGCTGCGGGTTCATCTCCGCCCAGGCGATGCGCCCGCCCCCCGCGTCCCACGCCAGCACCCCGCGCGGCCCCTGGATCACCGGCTGCGGGTCGATGCGGTCCAGCCGCGTGCGGTACAGCGGCACCGCGCCGTTGGACTGCGCGTTGAAGTACAGCCAGCCGTCCGGGGTGACGATGTACCCCTGCGCCGCGCGGTCCAGCGCCCCGGTGATGCTGCGGTGCTCCGTGCCGTCGCGCCGCATCACCATCAGCTCGCCGTTGGTGGCGGTGAGGGAGTCCGGGTCGCTCTGGCCGCGCGTGTAGACGATGTACTGCCCGTCCGGCGACATCTCGGGCCCGTCCTCGCCGTACCCCGCCAGGCGGATGACGCGCGGCTGCCCGCGGCCGTCGGCCGCGGAGACGTACAGGTCCGACTCCAGCTCGTAGTCCGGGTGGTAGTCGCCGCGGGGCGGGGCGCCGCTGTACACCAGCGAGTCGCCCGCCGGCGTCCACTCCGGCACGCCGATGCCGTACGGGTGGCGGGTGATCTGCACCGGCGTGGCGTCCTGCCGCACGTCCACCACGTAGATCTGCGCGTAGCTCTCGTCCTCGATGGCGGTCTCGCCCAGGTAGTTCAGCCGCGTCACCACCCGCGGGTCCTGCTCGCGGGCATTGGCCGCCAGCCGCGCGCGGATGGCGGCCAGCGCGGCGGGGCGGTCGTCGTCGATGTTGCGGATGGCGCCGGCGTCGATGGTCGGCTCCTCCTTCTTCGCCGAATCCGCGGCAATCTGCTCGGGCGTGTGCTCCGACATGAAGGCGATGCGCCGCGAGTCCGGCGACCACACCGGGGCGAAGGCGCCGGTCTCCAGCTTCGTCAGCGGCCACGCCTCGCCCCCCTCTGCCAGCGGCAGGATCCAGATCTGCCCCCGCACCTGGCCGCCGGGCCCCGCGTTGCTCTGCCGCGCCTGCGTGAACGCCAGCATCCGTCCGTCCGGCGAAAAGCTGGCGCCGCCGATGCCGCGCGCGTTGGTCCAGGTGAGCCGCCGCAGCCCCGTGCCGTCGGTGTTGGCGATCCACAGGTCGCGCCGGTACCGGTTCTCGGCGCTGTCCACCTCCGTCAGCACGAACACCGCCCGCCGCCCGTCGGGCGAGATGGCCACGCCGTTGGCGGTCTTGATGTGGTAAAAGTCCAGCGCGGTGAGCGGGCGCCGCTCCTGCGCGTGCGCGGGCGCGGCGGCCAGCGACAGGCTGGCCAGCGCGATCAGGTGTCTGGGGCGGATTCGCATGGATGCACGGCGGGTGGATGAGGAGGTCCGCGCGGCGGAGGGGCGGCCGCGAGCCGGGACGGCACGTTCGGTGTGCTAAAAAACCTGCATCCCCCGCATCCCGTCCGCAAGGGATGCGCGTTCGATCCCGCGGACCGCAGGGTGGTTGCATCCGGCGAGCGACGCCATCCCTTCTCGTGATCCGGCGCGGCGCCGCCATCCCGTGTGGTCCAACCGCGCCACGGGAGAAGCCGTCGGTCAGCGCCGGAGCGCCAGCCAGTCGAGCAGGGCGGGGAGATAGTCCGGCGCGGTGACCGGCCACCCGCCCGGGCCCGGCGGCAGGCGGAAGGTGTGGTCGGCGCCGGGGAGGATCCGGACGGTGAGGTCGGCGCCGGCGTGGCTCCGCAGCACGGCGGCGGCGATGCGGGCGGCGCTTTCCGCGGCCGGCACCCGCTCGTCGGCGGCGCCGTACATCAACAGGACCGGCACCCGTATCCTCGCCCACCACTCCAGCGGCCGGTACCGGGCGAACGTCCGCGAGAACGTCCAGTAGCCGTCGTCCGCCGGCGGCGGTGCGAAGAACCAGGGGCGGTCCCGCAGCGCGGCGGCGAGCGAATCGAGCCGCGCCCGGGGCCCACCGTGATAGGCGGCGGACACCAGCGCGGCGACGTAGGCACGCGCGTCCGCCGAGTCGGCGGCGGTGGGCGTCCTGGCGAGCACGGAGCTCAGGACGCTGAAGATCTCCGTGGAATCCATGGGAAGGCCGGCAGCCGCGGACGCGACGACGAACGCGACGTGCCCCGACCGCGCGGCCACCAGCGGCGCCAGCGTTCCCCCCTGGCTGTGCCCGTGGATGCCGATGCGCCGCCCGTCGATCCGCGGCTCCTGCAGCAGGCGTGCGACCGCGGCCACCCCGTCGCCCGCGATGTCGTCCGGCGTGGCCTGGCGCCAGTCGCCTGTGGAGCGGCCGACGCCGCGCTTGTCGAAGATCAGCGCCGCGATGCCGCGGCTCGCGAGCCGGGTGGCCAAGTAGCGCGACGCCCACCGGCCTTCCGCTCCGGAGCCGTGCAGGAACACGACGGCGGGGAGGCCGGTGCCGGTCGAGGGAAGGATGAGGGAGCCCGCGAGCGTGGCGTCACCACTCGGGAACGTGATCTCCCGTTCCTCGAAGACGGGGCCGGCCCTGGAGGCGCGGGCGAACGCAAACCGGCCCTCGCTCTCCCCCTCGCGAAGCGCGCCGGCCAGGGAATCGCCGCGCAGGGTGCCGGTGAAGACCGTGGTGGTCCGGTCGCCGCGCAGCGTCAGCGTCACCTGGCAGCACCCCTGCAACTGCACGCCGGCGAAGGGAATGCCGCTCACCCGCAGCCGGTCGGAGTCGAACGTCGCGGCGTAGCGGCTCGCGGCCGCATCGTGCGCGACGTGCATCGTGACCGCCATCGTGTCGCCGGCGCGGGACCAGTGCCCCCGCCACTCCCCCGCCAGCGGATCCTGCGCGGCGGCGGTCAGGGGGATGGTGCACAGTGCGGCGAGGATCGCGACCAGGCGCATGGCGTCTTCCTTCGTGATCGGCACGCCGCTGCTTTCACGGCGGATGCGAGGAACGGGACGAGGGAGTCTGATCCCGCGCCCCGCCTGCCAGTTGCTCCGCTGCCGCTTCATGTCCTGCCTCAGCGCACGGCGCCGGCCCGTCACCGCCAGCGGATGCAGCGGTCGATGTGCTCGATGGCTCCGCTCCACATCCCCAGGTGCCCGTGGGAAGCCGCGTTGAACCTGCCCTCGACGAGCGCGTATCCCCTCGCGCACGCGGCGCCCGTGCTCCCGGAGGCGAAGCTCACCCACAGCCCGTTCCGATACAGCCCGTGGAGCTCGTCGTCGCGGTGCAGGTAGATGCCGTTCCCCTCGAACTCCAGGTGCAGCCAGCCCATCACCCGCACCCGCTTTCCGTCGTACAGCCGCGGGCTGGCGATCAGCTCGATGATCGACACCCCGTAGAGGGTGCAGGCGCGGCTCCGGTCCACGGCTTCGCAGCGGGATTCGGGTGGATGCCTGCGCTCCTGTACCGGGGTGCTGGAGGAAGCAAGGAGCAGGGCCGTGCCGGCGACGATCCAGGGACGCATGGGCGTGCCGTTGGTAAGGGTGCCGTCCCGTCTGTGGAAAGGACCGTGGGGAAGATGCAGAGGCAGGTCGGCGGATGGGGTCGGCGCTCGGCGGATCGGGATGCGCAGGCAGTCGCTGGCGCTACCCGAGTGCGGCGTCACCACCCGGGTGCGTCTCTCACGTCCGGCGCGTGAGGCTTTCGCGGGTGAGGACGACGGGGTCGGCGGGGGTGCTGCCGAGGAGGTCGAGGAGCGACGTCTGGTAGCGCTGGTCGCTGGGGACGTCGTGGCAGCGGCGGCAGCGCGCCTCGTACGCCTCGCTGCCGCCCACCTGGATCTGCGGGCCCTCGTACGGCGCGGGGGCGCCGTCCACCAGCCGCTGGTTGCGCGTGGCCGGGTTGCCGCACACCACGCAGATGGCGTGCAGCTTGTCCACCGTCTCCGCCACCGTCAGCACGCGCGGCATGGGCCCGAACGGCTCGCCGCGAAAGTCCATGTCGATCCCCGCCACGATCACCCGCACGCCGTTGTCCGCCAGCAGGCTGATCACGTCGACGATGCCGTCGTCCATGAACTGGATCTCGTCGATGGCCACCACCTGCGTGTAGGGATGCACCTGCTCCGCCACCTCGCCCGACGAGCGCACGGGGACCGCCTCCACCCCCGACCCGTCGTGCGAGCTGATGGTGCGGACGCCGGCGTAGCGGTCGTCCAGGGCGCTCTTGAACACCTGCACGCGGCGCTGGGCGATCAGGGCGCGCCGCACGCGCCGGATCAGCTCCTCGCTCTTGCCGCTGAACATCACCCCGGTGATGACCTCGATCCAGCCGCGGCCGTCGCCGTGGTACAGCGCGATATCTCTCAAGTGAATGCTGCGTTGGGGCTTGCGGGATGGCTTTGGAGGCGGCGGGAGGGTACCGCCGGAAGGGAAGTTACCCCCCCGCCGGAGGGCTGACAAGCGGAGCAGACGACGGTCAGAGGGCGCGTTCCAAAACCTGGTGGCCTCTCGCCATCGGGCCCTCGGCCGTGTACATTGTTTACTTCTCGCTGTTCGCCGCGAGGAAAGAAAAATCCCCAGGGGGGCATGCCCCCCTGGGGAAAAATCGTCCCGAGACCGTGCGCTCTGCGCAGAGGACCTCAGGCCCCGTGCCCGCAAATATACCGACGTGAGCGACTTCATACAACCCTCACGAATCCCTGGGTTCATCCGTGACGCCCACCGCGCGCTCTCCAACGAGCGCCTGCACGAATACCGGCGACAGCCGTCCGATACTGCGCTTCAGCGTCTCGGCTACTATGCGTGGAACATCGCCCTCTGCGAATCCCTCTATCCGGCCCTGCACCTGTGTGAGGTTACGCTTCGGAACAGCCTGTTCGAGGTGCTACGGCGACAATACCCGGTCGTGCCGCGAGGAGCGCGCGTTACCTGCTGGCTGGACGATGGTACGCGCGTGCTCACGCCGGAGCATGCGGACAGGGTCGCCGCCGCGAAGCGAAAACTGCTGGAGCGGCTCAGGGGCTCGCGCGTGCCGTTCACGCCGGGCCGGCTGGTGGCGGAGATGAGCTTCGGATTCTGGACGTATCTCTTCGACTCGGACTACGGCTACGTTTCTCCGAAAACCCCCGGGTTGTGGCCCAGGCTGCTGGAGAGCGTGTTCCCTAACCTTCCGGATCCGCAGACCGTGCCGCGCAGACGGATGGATTTTGCATCTCGTTTCGCGGTGATCCTGCGGCTCCGCAACCGTGCATTTCATCATGAGCCGCTCTGGAAGGAACCGGACCTGGATCGCAAGCACGCCCTGGTCGTCGAGACGATCGAATGGATGAACCCCTCAGCCGCGCGGGCGCTCAGGGAGTTCGACCGATTTGACTGGGTCTGGCAGGAGGCGACCGCGCGGTACCTGCGACGTACGCTTCGTGATGTCGCCATGCGCTGATCCGTGCCTGAATATTCTTCCTTGAATCCACCAACCCCACGCTGCCATGCCCGCCACCAACCGCGACCTGTACCTGGCCGTTCGCGCGCTCCAGGAGGTGCACCGGGGCTCCGCGCGCACGCTGGAGGAGTACCTCTCGGCCCTGTGGTGGCTGGGGCGGCTGATGCGCGAAAAGCAGTCTTTCGAGGTCGATACTCTGGTCCGGCTGCTGGACGACGCCTTCACCGCGCCGCCGCCGCCCGCCGATCCGCTGGCGCGCGATCTGGGTCCGCGTCCGGAGACGGAGAAGGGCTTCGAGAGCTGGGAGCGGTTGATCCTCCGGCAGATCCGCGACCTGCGCGAGATGGCGGTGGCGGGGTCGCTGAACGACGAGATGCGCTACTTCGGGATCGATGCGCCGGGTGGATCGCGCTGGTACAACTTCGATCCCGCCGGCTTCCTGGAAGCGGGGGCCGAGGGGACGTTCGGCGGATGGGAGCCGGAGGACGGCGGGCGCATCCTGGTGCCCGGGCAGGTGGCCGTTCTTGGCCCGGACGGGTTCACGACCATGGATGCGGCAAACGTCGAGCGCCCCGTCTACCCGCTCGAGAAGATGACCTGGTACGAATTCGCCGACTTCCTGCAGAGCGGCCAGTGGTACGAGTGATCCCCCCATCCGTCCACAGACGTTGGGGTACAGAGCAACAGAGAAAAGCCAGAGATGCAGAGGCCAAACCGTCTTCCTCTGAATCTCTGGCTGTTCTCTGTTCCTCTGTACAACTCGCCGTTGTCTTTTCCGCGATCACCGCTTCTTGTTGCGGCGCTCGAAGACGACCTCGCCGTTGACGATCATGTAGCGGATCATCCGTTCGCGCGCCTCGGGAAAGGCCTCGGCGCGGTCGCGGAACAGGTCGTTGGAGACGATGACCGCGTCCAGCTCGCGCGCGAAGGAGAGGAGGAAGTAGTCCGCGTCCGTCCCGGCCGGGGCCTGGCGGATCTTCCCCTCCTCGATGCGCCGCTCGTACCCCTCCTTGTCGTCGATCTGGTGCCGCAGCGCCGCGTCCGCGACCACCACCGGCTCGTAGCCCTCCGCGATCAGCTTGCGCACCACCACCTTGACGTTCTCCAGCCGGGCCTCGTCGCCCTCGCTGCTGTGGGCCACGTTGCTCCCGTCCACCAGCGCAATGGGCAGCCCGCCCTCCTCCTCCTCCGTCTGCCCCTTCGGTGCCTTCTGCTCCTTCTGATCCGCCATTCCTCAGTCCGTTCGTTGATGCGCGGCCACGAGCACCCCTGAGCCGCCCGCCATCCGCACACGCGGTGCCATCCTTCGCGCGCCCCGCGATCCGCTCCCCGGAAAGCTCACGCGAGCGCTGCGCGGGTGAAACCGGCTGCACC
>DASTNU010000391.1:0-10954 GCA_035720605.1 Longimicrobium sp.
GGATCGGCCGGTGGTTCTTCCGCAACGCCAGCGAAGGCGAGACGGAGTTCGTGTTCGTGCTCGCCGCCCTCTTCGCCGTGTCGTACCTGGCTCACTACGGCCGGGTGGAGCCCCTGATCGGGGCGCTGCTCGTCGGCCTGGCGCTCAATCCCCTGATCCCCGAGCAGAGTGCGTTGATGAACCGCGTGCGCTTCGTCGGCAACGCGGTCTTCATCCCGTTCTTCCTGCTCTCGGTGGGGATGGTGGTGAACGTACGGGCGCTCGACACGTCCCGGGCGTGGGTCGTGGCCGTCGTGCTGGCCGTGCTCGTGATCGTGGCGAAGTGGCTGGCGGCGAAAGGCACGCAGAGGCTGTTCGGCTACACGCCTGCAGAAGGGTGGGTCATCTTCGGGCTTTCGGTCCCGCACGCCGCGGGCACGCTCGCCATCGTGCTGGTGGGCTTCGATGCGGGGATGCTGGACCAGGCGGAGGTGAACGGGGTGGTGGTGATGATCCTTGCCACCTGCCTGGCCGGACCGTGGGTGGTTCAGCGATTCGGCCGGCAGGTTGCGCTGAAGGAGGCCGACAAGCCCTACGACCCCGGACTGGCCCCGCGGCGCGTGCTGGTGCCGCTCGCCAACCCCGCCACGGCCGACGCGCTCCTGGACCTTGCGCTGATCGTCCGCGGCCGCGAGTCGGGCGAGCCGCTGCGCGTGCTGATGGCCGTTCCGGGCGACGGGGGAGCCAGCGAGGCGGAGGTCGCCGAGGCGGAGGCCGTCCTGAGCCATGCCGTCGTCCACGCGGCCGGGGCCGACGTCCCGGTCATCCCCATGACCCGGGTCGACACCAGCATCGCCGGAGCGATCTCCCGTGCGGTGGCCGACACGCGCACGAGCATGCTGGTGATCGGCTGGGACGGACGGCCGAGCGCGACGCGGGCGGTGTTCGGAAGCGTGCTCGATCACCTGCTGGACGAGACGCGGTCCCAGGTGCTCGTGGCGCGTCTCACGCAGCCGCCGCGCGTGGCGCGCCGGGTGGTGGTCGCGGTACCGCCGGGATTGGACCGGGACCACGGGTTCGGCGAGATCCTTCGCACCGTCAACACGCTGGCGGCCGGCGTCGGTGCTCCCGTGCACCTGGTCTCCGTCGCGGGGGAGGGGGAGGGGGAGCGCGTGCGCGCTGCGCAGGCAGCCGCCCGCCCGCACGTGCCGGCAACCGTCGAGGAAGCCGGGCGCTGGGACGACATCGAAGCGATCCTCCGGGCCGTGTCGACGGACGACATGGTGGTCCTGCTGGCCGGCCGGCGGGGAACGCTGGCGTGGTCACACGCGGTGGAGCGGCTGCCCGGGCGCCTGGCCGGCGCGGGGCCGGGCAACCTGGTGGTCGCGTACCCGGCCCTCGGGCAGCCGGGGGACGAGCAAACCGCCGAGCTTGCCCCCGGGGTGGTGCCGGACCGGGTGGTGGTGCTGGACGAGATGGGGTTCCCGGCGGCCATCGAGCACATGCTGGAAGGGGTCTTCGATGCGCGGGAGCGGCGGGAGATCGTGCGGGCCGTCATTCACGGCGAGGACCAGTTCTCCTCAGAGGTCGCCGCGGGGGTGGCGCTCCCCCACGTGCGGCGCGAGGGGCTCGGGCAGGAGGTGCTCGTGCTCGGCGTCAGCCGCGCGGGTGTGGCGCTCCCGCGCGCTCGCGCTCCGATCCGGCTCATCTTCCTCCTGGTGAGCCCCGCGGAGCGTCCCGACGTGCACCTCCGCACGCTCGCCGCGCTCGCGCGGTTCCTCTCGGTGCCCGATCGCGTGGAGGAGGTCGTGGAGCGCTTCGCTCCCGACCTGCCGCGCGACTGGCTGCGCGTGCCGTGACCCTGCCCGCCGGAACGCGCGTGGCGCAGCTCCGGACAGATGGTGCGCGGACCGTGCGGGTGTTCGCCATGGGCATCGCCGGCGGCCCGATTGTGGCGGGGATGCGCGGGCGAGTTCCTCGACTTCATGCCAACCTGCGGGAGGAGACGATGGCCAGAATTCTACGCTGCCGCGACCTGGGCCCGGACTGCGACTTCGTGGCTCGCGGGGAGACCGATGAGGCGGTGATAGCCCAGGCGGCCGGGCACGCGCGTATGGTGCACGGGATGGAGCGCATCTCCGAAGACATGGAGCGCCAGGCTCGCGCCTCCATCATCGACGAGCTGGAGCGCCACGAGCCGCCGTACACCACGACGGGAGGGATCTCTACTCCCAAGTTCGGCTCCGCCGGAAGCGGCGGGCTGGAGTACGAGCGGCTGCCGGAGCGCCACGGTTCGGACGAACCCCGGCGGTAGCCCGCTGCCGCGTCCGGGTCACTTCCGCGGGTTCCCTGTTAACGGGGTGGCCCGTTCTCCACCGCGTCCTCGCCCAGCAGCGAAGGGTGGGTCCCGCCCGGGCCACTCCGGAGGTGAAGCGTGATGAAACGTATCCTGGCCGTGCTGGCCGCCAGCGTCCTTACCGGAATCGCGGTCGGCGTCGTGGCCGGCACGCTCCCGGGCGTCGGCGTGTTCGCCGGCGCCGCCGTGGTCGGGCTGATCGTGGTGGTGCTGTGGCGAAACCAGCGCGACCTCAGGGAGCTGGAACGCGCCCTGGTGCCCCCGCCCGCCGACCGCGTGGCTGATGGCGATCCGGGTTCAAATACGGGGGACAGGAGCTGACGGCGAAGATGCTGCTGATGGCCGCGCTCGGCGGGGCTGCGTACGGATGCGTGCGGGACCGCGAGACGGGCGTGCCGCCCTCGGCGGTGTCCGTCAGCGCCATCCTCGCGGACACGGCGAAGCGGACGTCGTGGACCTGTACGAGATCCGCCCGGAGAGGTGATTCGCTCCCGGACGACCCGGCCGTGAGGCGCGAAGCCGCGGCCACGGGCGGGACGAGCCCGCACCGCCGGCCGACTTCGATCCATGGCTCGCCATCCCCTTCTTCTCCTGCCTCCTGCTGCGGCAGACAGATGCGTGCGTCCCGCTGGATCTGTGACGCCCCGGCGGCTGCGGTCGGGGCGTGGTTGGACTACCGTTCGAAGGAAACGCACGCGGCCAATCGCCACGGCGGCGGGAACGCCGACCGGTTCGCCCGTGGAACGGGAGCCAGGATACCGGAGGAAAGGATGGACGACGGCAGTTCCGTGATCCCCCTCGCGCTGTTGCGGGAGTTCCGGATCGCGAACGGCGCGCTGGACATGCGCCTGTGGCAGGTGCACTCCGGCGACGGGCGGTGGATCGGTAGCGTGGACGAGTTGCTGGTGGATACCGGAACGATGGAGGTACGGTACCTGGACGTGGAGGTGGAGAACCTGCTGGTCACCGGGCGCGAGCGCCATGTGCTGATCCCCGTCGCCCATGCGCGTCCGCACGCCGAACGCTCAGACACCGTCGTGGTGGATGAGCTGCCCGCACGGGCCGTCGCCCGGCTCCCCACCTACCACCGTGGCGCCGCCTTGGGCGGCACGGACGCCGAGTACGCGCGGCCCTTCGCCGCGATGCGGGACGCCACGCCCGGGACGCTGGATCTGCCGGTCCGCGGCCAGCCGCCACGGGTGGTTCGGGCGCTCCGCGTGGGTACCCCGCCGGACGCCGCCGGACGCGGTCACGAGCGCAAGGCGGCCGTGCCCGCTGCCAGCGCGAAGGAGCCGGCAAGACCCACAAGGGAACCCGCAGTCCGCAGGGTGCGCACGCCCGAGCCCCGCGCCGCCTGACAGGGCGCGGGTCAGGAGATCGCGGGACGGCGATTCACCGGGGATCACCCCCGCCCGGAGCCCGGAATCGCAACGGTGGCCTCGCGCGTGGCCACCGGAAGCCGGAGGCGGAACACCGAGCCGCCCCCCTGCGCCTCGGCGACCGTGATGTCGCCGCCCAGCAGACGGGCGATGCGCCGGCTGGTGGCCAGCCCCAGCCCGTGCCCCTGAGTTTCGCCATCGTGCAGCCGGTGAAACTCGTCGAAGATCCGCTCCCGCTCCGCCGCGGGGATGCCGGGCCCCGTGTCCCGCACGGACAGCTCGATCCAGCGGCCCCCGCCGCCGGCTCCTTCCCCGGCCTCAACGGGCCGGGCTTCGAGCACGATGCGCCCCGGCGCGGGGGTGTACTTGACGGCGTTGGAGAGCAGGTTGCCGACGATCCGCATCACCCTGGCGCGGTCGGTGGTGCACGGGAGAGGCGCACCCGGCAGAAGGGCCTCCAACGCGTGCCCCGCCGCCCGCGCGGTGCCGGCGTACTCGGCGACCGCCTCGCGCGCGATCGCGGCTCCGTCGGCGGGGGCACACTCCAGCGCCAGCGTTCCCGCCTCCGCGCGCGAAAAGTCCAGCAGGTCGCTGATCAGGTCCAGCGCAGCCGCGTGGCACCGCCGGATGCTCGCCAGCATCTCCTGCTGCCCCGGTGCGAGCTCGCCTTCCACGCCGTCCTGGAGCAGCTGCGTGTAGCCGTCCGCCGCGCCCAGCGGGTTCTTGAGGTCGTGCGTCACGCCGCGCATCAGCCGCTCGCGGGACTGCGCCAGGCGCCGCGCCTCCGCCAGCGCGCTCTCCGCTTCGTCCTCCCGTGACACCGCCTCGCGCGCCAGCATGCGCATCCGCCGCCCGATCCAACCCAGCACCGCGGCAGCCAGCAGCGCGGCCAGCGACATGGCCGCCGCCAACGCGTCCTCGCGCTGCTCCACGCGGCGGATGTCCGTGCGGCGCCGGGCCGCCGCCTGGGCAACGGCGGCGTCCAGCGTCCTGGCCTGGAGCAGCGCCTGCTCGTACAGGGGCCGCCCGCGGCTCAGCGTTGCTCTCCCGCCGGGGGCGCCGCCGCGCAGCACTGCCTCTTCGTCCACGCTGGCGTGCCATGCGGCCGAAAGGCTCCGCAGCCGTACGAACGCGGCCCGCGCGGAGTCGGAGAGCCGCGCGGTGAGCGAATCGAGCGGCGGGTACGCCGAGCGCTCCAGCGCCGCCGCCTCGAGATAGAGCCTCGGGTCCGCCGAGTCGGGCGTGAGCAGGGCGTCGCGGAGTGCCGACGTCTGGGCGGCGAGGGCGAACTGGACGCGCGTCACCAGGGTACGGGCCTCGTCCGCGGCCTCGGCCTGCTCACGGAGTGGCGCAAGCCTGCGCTGCAGCAACGCCGGCACCACCGCCAGCACGGCCAGCGCGACGAAGACGAAGAACATGGCCAGCCGCCCGGTCCACACGGGGCCTTCCAGCGGGCGCGGCGGGGGGCGACGGCGTTCCATCCAGACTCCTGGGCTGCGCTCCCGCGGGAGCAGAGGCGCGTGTCGGTGCGGACGGCCGGGCGCTCGCATCGCGGACACTGCACAGGGGCACGGCACATTCCGGCGGAGCACGGCCGGACACGACAGATTCCGCCACGCAGGGGATCTGTGTCCCGGCCGCGGCCTGCCGTGCGGGATGAGGGTGGTGCGGCACTCGGCCGCCGGGGTGGGGAGGGGTACTTACGGATCCAGAAGGCGCTGCAGCTCGGCGTAGCGCCGCAGCAGGCTCTCGGCGGCTTCTTCCGTCTCGACCATCCGCCGCCGCAGCAGCGTGTGGAAGCGGTCCACCCGCTCGGCCAGCGGACCGTGCCGCAACGCGGCGCGCTGCGCCCGCAGGTAGCGCCGTTCGATGGCGTCGATTTGCTGTGCCGCTTCCGCCGCCGCGGCAGCATCACCTTCATCGACGGCCCGTGCGCGAGCGTCCTGCAGCAGCGGCAGGCGCCCCGCAGCCGCGGCGAGCCCGGGGTCGGCGCGCAGCATCGCCTCCAGCAGCTCCTGGCCGAGCGCCTGGTCCATCCTGCGAAGCTCCGGATCATGCAGCGCGCGGGACTCGATCTCGGCGAGCTCCGCCTCGATCCGGGCAGCTTCGGCCCGCGCACTTTCCGTCAAGGTCTCCTGTGCCTGCGCGCAGCCGGCCTGGCACAGCAACATGCAGAGCAGCGCGACAAGGCGGGGGGGCAGGGTCATCAGCAACCTCCATCGGCTGGGGAGCGCCAGGTGCGGGTTCGCGGGCCTCGCACGGCGCTCGGCGTGCTTGCGGCACCCGACACTCGGACGCAGCGCATCGCGCGTTCCGGACGGGAGGCCGTATCCCATCAGATCGCGGCTGCCCGGCGACCTGTGGTGTGTGCCCGGCACGCCGCTCCTCCGCGCCGTACAGATTTGTAGACCGGGAGAACATCTGTCTGCTCATCCGGTGGCACACGGAGTTGCATTCGCTTCGGATAGCGCGGGCTCGTGGCCTGCTTGCTTCCTTCAGGACGGATGAGCCGCATGCGCGGGGGAACAGCGAGCGGACGCCGGGGCTCCGTCGGCCCCGGCGTCCGCTCACTGCTCCTCCACACCCCCCGGGCGCGGGCCCGGCCCCGTCAGCGCTCCCGCGGCATCTCCACCAGAACGCGGTCGGTCCTGCCGCGGCCGAAGTTCTCGGGCGTATACATTTCCTCCGCGCGGGCGGGAGGGACGACGAACTCGCCCGGCGTGGTGGCGCGCGCCACGTACGAGTACGTGTATACGCCTGCGGGCAGATAGCTGGTGAACGCCTCCGCCCGGTCGTCGCGCAGGTTCTGGTGGTCGTACCACCAGGTGCGCCACCACCAGCCGTACTCCCCGGAGGGCATCAGCGGGCGGGCACCGGCGGGCACGCCCTCCGTCCCCAGCAGCCCTGCGTTCACCGCCTCCAGCCCGGCGGGGAGCGGGTCCACCAGCGCCACGTGCACCCGCCGCGACGGCGCCGTCATCGTCACCGTCACCCGCACCCGCGCGCCTGCCCGCATCCGCCAGCGCCCGTCCTCGCCCCGCACCACGTCCGCGGGGTCGTCCACCGCCTCGTAGGTGCGTTCCACCGCGAAGCCCTGCTGCAGCGGATCGAGGTCCAGCGAGCGCGGCGCGTAGCGCAGGCCGGCGCGGTAGTACAGCCGCCCCGGGCCTTCCTTCCCGACCGTCACCGACTCCGGGTCGTCCTCCGCCAGCACGCGCATGGGGATGGAGACCAGGTGCCGGTCCGTCGTCCGCCCGCTGAAGGTGTGGCCGCCCGCGTAGCGCTCGCCCAGCCACACGCGGGCGACGAACTCCGGCGTCTGCCCCTCGTACGCGGCGAAGTAGCGGTCCAGCGCCAGCAACACCCACGCGTTCTCCTGCGTGTTGCTCCACCGGCCGCGCACGCGGTGGCCCAGCAGCCCGCGCACCGTCTTCACCACCAGCTCGTTCCGCGGGTCCGCCCGCAGCAGCGCCTCCAGCACCACGCCGTCCGTCCGCCGGTCGGAGTGCAGCAGCAAGTACTCGCCCTCCGTGTAGCGGGTGACGAAGGTCGCGGTGGACGCCGTCTCCGTCGCGCGGCCGGTGACGTAGCGCAGCAGCGCGTCCCGCTCCGCCGCCAGCCCGGGATCGGTGGATGCGGCCGCGAGCAGCCAGCCGGCCACCTCCAGCGGCAGCTCGTCCACCCCGCCCTCCACCAGCCGCCGCACCTCGCCGTCGATACGTCCGTCGCCCATCTGCGCGCGGACGTAGACGGCGTACGCCTCCAGCGCCCGGCGCGCGTCGTCCGGGTACTCGCGGGGGATGCGGCCGCGGATGTCGCGCAGGTAGCCCAGCGCGCCCCGGTACGTCCGCTCGGGGACGGCGTACCCCTTCTCCCGCGCGCGGTGCAGCGCGTGCGCGGCGTGGATGCTCACGTACGGCCACGACGGGTCGCCGCGCTTCCAGAACCCGAAGCCGCCATCCCCGTTCTGCATCGCCGCCAGGGCGGCCAGGTCGCGCTCCACGAAGGCGCGCAGCTCCTCGGGCGCCGGCAGCGCCTCCGCGCGGAACGCCGTCAGCACGTCGCGCAGGGCGGCCACGGCCATCACCCGCGACGCGATCTGCTCCGCGCACTCGTACGGGTAGCGCACCAGGTACAGCAGCGCGTCCGTCAGCTCCTGCAGCGCGGTGGACGACGTGGTCACCTCCAGCCCGCCGAAGGAGGGGATGGCGTCCGCCGGCACCTCCAGCGGCACGGTGACGGCACCCTCCGCGAAGTTGCCGTAGGTGGCGAACGCCTCCGCAGTCGCCGGCGTCCACACCGGGAGGGTGAACTGCGCGGCATCCGCCACCTCGCCACTGGTCGCGGCCACCTGGAAGGCGGCCGGCCCCGCGCGTACCGCCTCCGCGGGAAAGCGCACCTCCACGCGGTCACCCGCCGGCACCGTCACCCGGCGGCCGGGCTCGGCGAGCGCGACGCCGCTGGAGCGCGCGGCCACGTCCACTCGCAGCGGCCGGTCCGTCTGGTTCTGGATGACGACGGGGAGCTCGAAGCGGTCGCCGAAGTTCAGGAAGCGCGGCGGCGAGGGGCGCACCATCAGCGGCTGCCGCGCGGTGATGGCGCTCTCCCCCATCCCGAACCGTTCGCCGCCGTGGACGGCTACCGCCGTCACCCGGTAGCGCGTCAGGTTGTCGGGGACGCGGAACTCCACGTGCACCCGCCCCTCCGCGTCCGTCCGCGCCTCCGGGGTGAAGACGGCCAGGGGGTTGAAGTCGCTGCGCAGCGCGATCGGCGCGCCGGCCCCGTCCGCGCCCGGAGGGGCCGGCGGCGGCGGGGGTGGCGGCGGCGCCGGGGGAGGAGGAGGGGGCGGCGGCGGAGGCGGCGGCGGGTCGTCACCCCACAAGCGGATGCGGGGAAGGCGGAGCCCGCGCCGCTCCTCCTCCACGTCCTCCGTCCCCTCCTCCGTCAGCAGCACGCGCAGCGGGGGCGCGCCCTCCGGCCCCAGGGTGACCGCGCGGGAGACGGCGCTCCACCCGGGCGCGTCGATGCGCACGGTGTACGTCCCCTCCGGCAACCCGGCGAAGCGGAAGCGCCCGTCGGAGTCCGTGTGAGTGGACTCGCTCCTCCCCTCCAGCCGCACCGGCACGCCGCCCTGCGGACGGCCGGAGCCGGTCACCACCACGCCCGTGATGCGCCCGGGTCCGGGCTCGAACCCTTCGGCCAGGGCCAGCATCACCGCGCTGCGCAGGTGCACCTCGCCCACCCGGTCGCCGCGGGCGGGGTAGAAGCGCTCCAGCGGATCGGGGAGGGTGTAGCCGGTGAGGGCCAGCACCGCCTCGTCCACCACCACCAGCGCCACCTCCGCGCCGGAGACGGGGCGCCCGGCGGCGTCGCGCACCACCAGGTCCACCGCCGTGGATGCGCCCGGCGTGAGCGCCGAGTCGCGCGGCGCGACGTCCACCGCCAGGCGCCGGGCGAGCGGCGGCACCCGCAGCTCCACCCGCCCCGCGGCGAAGTCCGTCCCCGGCGCGGAGGGGCCGTCCGGCGTCTTCCCCCCGCCCACGACGTCGACGGCGACCACCAGGTCCGGAATGTCCTCCTCGCCGATCGGCACGTGGACGGCCACCGTGGGGCCGTCCGCCTCCACCGGCTGCGTCCGTTCCAGGCTTCCTCGCCGGACGGTCACCACGCCGCGCGCGGGGGCGAAGGGAAGGCGCAGGAGGAGGGCGGCCGTGTCGCCCGGCTGGTAGCTCTCCCTATCCGGGACGATCTCCACCACCTTCGACTGCGCCATGTCGGGCCCGTGCACCGACGCGCCGGAGACCCAGCGGGTCAGCACCGACACCGCCGGCCGCCCCTCCGCGTCCGTCGTGGTCGCGGTGACGCGGTAGAGCCCGCCCGCGGTGGTGCGGAAGGCGCACTGGCCGGGCTGCGCCCCCGGGGTGGCGGTGCACGGCTGCGCTTCCACCGCCACCTCCTCCCACCCGCGGTCGCCGCGCCGCCACTCCATCCGCTCCGCGCGCAGCTCCACCGCGCGGCCGGCAACGGGGCGGCCGGAGACGTCCACCACCGCCACGTCCACGTCCAGCGGCTGGCCCCGCTCGATCCACCCCCGCTGCGTCCGCAGGCCGACGAAGACGGCGGCGGGGTGCACCAGCAGCTGCGCGGCCGAGGTCCAGGTCTGACGGTTGACGTCCTCCACCGTGGCGGTGGCGCTCACGGAGTACGTCCGCGGTGGATCGGCCTCCAGGAAGTCCAGCCGCAGGTGGTGCGCGCCCGCGGCGTCGGTGGTGCTCCCGAACGCGTGCGAGGTGGTGGTCAGCCGGTTGCGCGTGTCTCCCGCGTCGCCGCCGAAGGACCAGCGGTCCCACCCCGGCGGGGAGTAGTAGGTGGGGCTGGACGTCACCTGCCAGCGCACGGCGGCACCAGGGAGGCCGCCGCCGGAGAAGTAGGTGGCGCGCGCCGTCACCTCCGCCGCGCCGCGGACGAAGTGGGGGCCGGGGCTGGCGCTGGCCGCCACCTGGTACTCCGGCCGGCGGAACTCCTGCACCTGGAAGTAGATGGACTGGCTCCCGCCGGGAAGCTCCAGTTCCACGCGCGCCGAGCCCAGCGTGGCGTCCTCGGGAAGGCGGAAGGCGCCGTCGAAGCCGCCCAGCGCGCTCAGCTGGACCGTTCCGCTGGCGATCTCGTTCCCCTGCGCGTCCAGGACGCGGTACGCGGCGCTGGAGGGCAGGTCCGGCGCCAGCAGCACGCCGCCGCCGGTGGAGCGCGCCATCCGCCGCACCCATCCCTTGAAGTGCACCTCCTCCCCCGGCCGGTACAGGTTGCGGTCGGTGAAGGTGTACCAGGCCAGCACGTCCGGCGTGGCGCGCCGCGCCCAGTCCACCCAGCCGATGCGCCCCACGCGCCGCGGCAGGAAGGCCACGTCCGCGCCCTGCCGCGCCACCAGCATCGCCCCGACCGAGTCGCGCGACGGAAGCGGCAGCGTCGCCAGCCCGTCCGCGCCGGTGGTCGCTTCGCCGCCCCACGGCGCCAGCCCCAGGCGCACGCCGGCGAGCGGCCGCCCGTCGACCAGCGACGAAGCCCATCCCACCAGCTGCTCCTGGTCGGAAAAAGCGGTCAGGCCGATGCGCGTCGCCTGCACCCACAACCGCACCATCTGCTCGCGCGCGCCCTCGGGTCCGTCCATCGCCTCCACCACCACCAGCACCTGCCCCACGCCCTCCCGCAGCGCGGGGGCAAGGTCGATGAAGGTCTCCGT
>DASTNU010000392.1:0-5390 GCA_035720605.1 Longimicrobium sp.
GGGAAGACCTACCTGGCGGTGGCGATGGCGGTGGACGCGCTCACGCGCAAGCGGGTGAAGCGCATCATCCTGGCGCGGCCGGCGGTGGAGGCGGGGGAGAACCTGGGCTTCCTTCCCGGCGACCTGCAGGAGAAGATCGACCCCTACCTGCGCCCGCTGTACGACGCGCTGGAGGACATGATCCCGCCCGACCGGCTGCGCCGCGCGCTGGAGAGCCGGTCCATCGAGATCGCCCCGCTGGCGTACATGCGCGGGCGGACGCTGCAGGACGCGTTCGTGATCCTGGACGAGGCGCAGAACGCCACCCGGGCGCAGATGAAGATGTTCCTGACCCGCCTGGGGCTGAACAGCAAGGCGGTGATCACGGGCGACAAGACGCAGATCGACCTGCCGCGGCGCGAGGACAGCGGGCTGATCGAGGTGGAGCAGGTGCTGAAAGGGATCGAGGGGATCGCCTTTGCCTACCTGCACGGCGCCGACGTGGTGCGCCACCGCCTGGTGAAGGACATCGTCGCGGCGTACGACGCGGCACGCGGTGACGGGGCGGAGGGTCCGGACGCCGGATGAAGCCGCCCGAGCGCGCCTTTTCCGACCGCCGCGCGGCGGTGCGCGAGCCGGTGGAGCCGCCCCGCCCCACCGGGGCGGCGGCGTGGCTGCACCACGGGGTGCGCGCCGCGGTGCTGCTGGCCGTCGCCATCGCGGTGTACCTGCTCTTTCCCGGCGCGCAGACGGCGGACGTGCCGGTGCTGGAACAGGGGGTGGTGGCGCGCGAGGAGGTGATCGCGCGGGTGGCGTTCACGGTGCCCAAGGCGCCGGAGGAGCTGCGGCGCGAGCAGGAAGAGGCGGTGCGCGGGGTGCCCCCGGTGTACGTCTACCGCCCGGCCGCGGGGGACAGCGTGGTGGGCGGGCTGCGGCACTTCTTCGCCACGGTGGAGGAAGGGCTGCGCACGGCGGCCCCCGGGCAGGAGCCGCAGGCCATCCGCAACGCGCTGGCGGCGGCGCGCGTGCCGGCGACGCTGGGCGCGGTGGAGGTGCTGGCGGACCCGTCGCGCCGCCTGCAGCTGCGCGTGGCGGCGGAGATGGCGGTGCGCGACCTGTTCCCGCGCGGGGTGGCCGCGGCGTCGCCGGCGCGCGGCGGGGTGTCGGCGGTGCGGGTGCGCGGGGTGCCGGAGGGGGAGCGGCTGCTGCCGGCGGACAGCGTGTTCACGGCCGACCAGTTCTACCGCGCGGCGCAGGAGCGGCTGCCGGCGGACGCGGGGGTGGACGCGGCGGAACTGCAGCGCCTTCTCCTGGTGCGCTGGTTCCGCCCCAGCCTGGCGGAGGACGCGGGGCAGACGTCGGCGGCGCGGGCGCGGGCGGCCGCTGCGGTGGACTCGGTGAAGGAGCGCATCCTGGCCGGGCAGCGCATCGTGGGCGCGCGCGAGCAGGTGACGGAGCGCGAGGTGGAGCGGCTGCGCGCCTACCAGCAGGCGCTGCAGGGGCGGCGGGTGGAGGGGCCGGGCGGCCGCGGGGCGCTGCGGGTGCTGGGAGCCGTGCTCTTCAACGCGCTGCTGCTGCTGATCGTGGGCGCGCTGCTCAAGGTGGTGCGCCCGCGCATCTACGACGACACGCGCGCGGTGCTCTTCCTGGGGATGCTGGTGCTGGCCGTGGCGGGGATCGCGGCGCCGATCGCGCGCTTCAACCTGCCGCCGGAGCTCATCCCCGTCCCCTTCGCCACGCTGATGGCGGCGGTGCTGTGGGGCGGGCGGCTGGCGCTGGTGTTCGCCCTGGTGCTGGCGCTGCTGCTGGGGGGGCAGCAGCCGTTCATCGGGCTGACGGTGCCCTTCGAGGCGGCGGTGGCGGGAGCGGCGGCGGCGTTCGGGCTGCGGCTGGCGCAGCGGCGGCTGCAGGCGTGGGGGCTGATCGCGGTCATCGCGGCGGCGTACGCGGGGGCGGTGCTGGCGGTGGGGCTGCTGCGGGCGCGGGGGCTGGAGGAGATCGGCCGGTCCATCATGTGGGGCGCGGTGAACGGGACGGCGTCCACGCTCCTGGCCATCGGCTTCCTGCCCCTGGCGGAGTGGTTCACCCGGGTGACCACCAACCAGACGCTGATGGAGCTGGCGGACCCCAAGCACCCGCTGCTGCAGCGCCTGTCGCTGGAGGCGCCGGGGACGTACGCCCACACCATCAGCGTGGCCAACCTGGCCGAGGCGGTGTGCAACGCCATCGGCGCCAACGCGCTGCTGGCGCGGGTGGGGGTGTACTACCACGACGTGGGCAAGATCACCAAGCCGCAGTACTTCATCGAGAACCAGCCCCGCGGGCGGAACCCCCACGACAAGCTGAAGCCGGCGATGAGCGCGGCGGTCGTCCGCAGCCACGTGGTGGAGGGTCTGCGGCTGGCGTCGGAGTACCGGCTGCCGCAGGCGGTGAAGGACTTCATCGCGCAGCACCACGGCACGCAGCGCATCTCCTTTTTCTGGGACCAGGCCAGGGCGGCGGATCCCCGCGTCCAGCTGAACCCGGCGGACTTCTCCTACGGGGGCCCGAAGCCGCAGACGCGCGAGGTGGCGGTGGTGATGATGGCCGACTCGGTGGAAAGCGCCGCGCGGGTGCTGCAGGACCCGTCGCCGCCGCGCATCCGCGAGCTGGTGGACCGCATCGTGGGCGCCAAGATCGCGGGGGGCCAGCTGGACGAGAGCCCGCTGACGCTGCGCGAGATCAACGTCGCCAAGGAAGTGCTCGCCAAGGTGCTGAGCGGGATGTATCATCAGCGCCTCGACTACCCGGCGGCGGTGGCGGGGATGGGCGGCGGCGACGGGACCGCGGCTCCCGCGTCGCCGCCGGCGGAGGCGGCGGAGCCCGCGCAGCAGGGGGTGGGGAATGGATGAAGTGGTAGTGGAGGTGAGCGCGGGGGATGGCGTCGCGCCGCCGGTGGACGTGGGGCGGATCGAGGCCGCGGTGCGCCACGTGCTGCGCGAGGAGGGGGTGCAGGTAGCCGAGATCTCCGTCGCCCTGGTCGGCGACGAGGCGATCGCGGCGCTGAACGAGGAGTACCTTTCGCACGCCGGCCCCACGGACGTCATCTCCTTTCACCTGCACGGCGAGGGCGAGCCGCCGCTGGGCGACGTGTACGTGGGGGTGCAGCAGGCGGCGCGGCAGGCGGCGGGCTTCGGCGCGCCGGTGGCGGAAGAGGTGCTGCGGCTGGCCGTCCACGGCACCCTGCACGTGCTGGGCTGGGACCACCCGCAGGGCGAGGAGCGCGCCGGGTCGGAGATGTTCCTGCGCCAGGAGGCGCTGCTGCAGGCCTTCCTTTCCGGGGGCGAGGGCGCGTGACGCCTGGCCGCCCCCTCCGCGGTATCCACATCGACCTTCCCGCATGATGGCTGCCGCCGCGCCCGACGACCAGCTGGACCCCCTCCAGCGCCTTCGGCAGCTGCTGGAGGCGGGGGACGACGCGGGGCTGCGGGACTTTCTGGACGACTTCTCGCACGGCTCCGACCTGGCGGACCTGCTGGAGGAGCTGGACGAGGACGACCGCGTGCGCGTGCTGGCCGTGCTGGCGCCGGAGGACCCGGCGCTGGCGGCGGAGGCGCTGGCGGAGATGGAGCCGGAGGAGCACCCCGAGGAGTCGCTCGCGGCGCTGCACCCGGACCAGATCGCCGCCGTCGTGGCCGAGCTTTCGGACGACGACGCGGCGGACATGATCGCGGAGCTGGACCCGGCCGACCGCGACCGGGTGCTGGCCGCCCTGCCGCACGAGGACGCGGGCGACATCCGCGACCTGATGCGCTACGACGAGGAGTCGGCCGGCGGCATCATGACCACCGAGCTGGTGATGGTGCCGGTGGACGCCACGGCGGCGCAGGCGATCGACGAGGTACGGCGGCAGGCGCAGGCGGTGGAGAACTTCCACGGGGTGGTCTTCGTGGTGGACGAAGACGGGGTGCTGCTGGGAACGGTCTCGCTGCAGGCGCTGGTGACGGCGGACCCCGGCGCCCACGTGCGCGAGCTGAGGGAGGATCCCGAAGCCGCGGTGCTGCCGGAGACGGACCAGGAGGAGGTGGGCCGCGTCCTTTCGCGCTACAACCTGACCATCGTCCCGGTGGTGGACGGCGGCGGGCGGCTGCTGGGGGGTGTGACCTTCGACGACGTGATCGACGTCATCGAGGCGGAGACCACGGAGGACATCCTCAAGTTCGGCGGCGTGTCGGCGGAGGAGGAGCTGCGGGGCGGCTGGAAGGACGCGGTGCGCTCGCGGCTTCCCTGGCTGCTGGTGAACCTGGGGACGGCGGCGGCGGGCGCCACGGTGGTGCGCCTGTTCGAGCCCACCATCGCGCGGCTCACCTACCTGGCGGTGCTGATGCCGATCGTGGGCGGGCTGGGCGGCAACAGCGGCACGCAGGCGCTGGCGGTCACCATCCGCCGCCTCTCCCTTTCCCGCGAGACGCAGGGGCAGCGCTGGAACGTGGTGCGCAAGGAGCTGATGGTCGGCCTGGGGAACGGGCTGGTGATCGGGCTGATCGTGTCGGTGTTCGCGGCGATGCTGGAGGGGGAGCCGCGGGTGGGGCTGGTGGTGATGCTCGCCATGTGGATGAACCTGACGGTGGGGAGCTTTGCCGGCGCGTTCGTGCCGATCGTGCTGGAGCGGCTGCGGGTGGACCCGGCGGTGGCGTCGTCCATCTTCGTCACGGCGTTCACCGACATGTGCGGGTTCTTCCTGCTGCTGGGGCTGGCGACGCGGTTCCTGCTGTAGGGCGGTTTTGTCCCCGGGCCGTGTCGCGCCTCGACGGATCGGCGCGCCGCCCGCCCCCGGGAGCGAATGAATTCGCCGCTGGAAATTCGCAAAGTCCGCCTTCGCGGACTCGCACGCGATCGGGGGTGCGCGCAGCCCGCGCAGGCGGCCTGGTGACGTTGCAGCAGCGGTTCCAACCGCCGGACGCGGGGCCGCCGGTGCGGAGGATCTCCCGATTTCGCACCGGTCCTGCCCGGCCCCTTCCCCCCGGTTCCCGGATCGACACCCTTGAACAGCGTCCATCTTTCGGGTTATCTTCGCGCATGCTTTCCGAGCTGCGGATCCGCAACTTCGCGCTGATCGACCGGCTCACCGTTCGCCTGGGCCCGGGGCTCAACGTCCTGACCGGCGAAACGGGCGCGGGCAAGTCCATCATCGTGGGCGCGCTGTCGCTGCTGCTGGGCGAGCGCGCCAGCGCGGACGTGGTGCGCGCGGGGGAGGAGCGCGCCTCGGTGGAGGGCGTGTTCGACGTGGCGGGACGCGGGGACGTGGCGGCGATCCTGGACGAGCGGGGGATCGAGCCCGACGAGGACGGGCTGCTGGTGCTCAAGCGCGAGGTCGCCGTCGAGGGGCGCAACCGCGCGTGGGTCAACGGCTCTCCGACGACGGCGGCCGT
>DASTNU010000393.1:0-2685 GCA_035720605.1 Longimicrobium sp.
ATCGTGCGCGAGACGCCGGGCCGCCGCCGCGTCGAGCTGACCAACGCCTATCCCGGCCCCCGCTGCTGAGCAGGAATCACGCGAAGGACGCGGAGGAAACGCGGGAGGACGCGGAGGCGGCAACGAACCCCTCTGCGTCCTCCCGTCGTTCCTCCGCGCCCTCCGCGTGATTTCCTTCCTTCAGTGCCTGCGCACCGAAGCCGGGATCCCCGGCATCACTGGCGGCAGGGGGCGTTGGGGTCCTGCCGCGGGCCGTCCACCACCAGGCGCGCCGGGCGGTTGGCCACCTCCAGCGCGATGTCGTAAAGGAACGAGGCCACGCGCTGCGTGTGGTCGTAGTCGATGTACCGCGCCTCGTCCGTCACCATGTGGTAGTGCGGGTGGTACCCCAGCGAGAAGTAGGTGATGGGGATGCCGAACCGCGCGTACATGAAGTGGTCGCTGCGGCAGTAGCGGTTGGCCGGGTGCCCCGCCGCGTCCCATGCGTAGTCGATCTGCATCGGCGGGCTGCGCCGCCCGTTCAGCGCGTCGATCAGGTCGCCCAGCTGGGTGGAAAGGCGCCGCGAGCCGATCATCTGGATGCTGTACGGCCCGCCGCCCCGCACCTCTTCCGCGCGCCCGTGCCCCACCATGTCCATGTTCAGCACCGCGACGATGCTGTCGCGCGGCACGGTGGGATGCTCGGTGAACCACTGCGACCCCAGCAGCCCCCCCTCTTCCGCCGTGTGCGAGATGAAGAGGACGGAGCGGCGGGGCCGGCCGGGGGTGGCCGCCATCGCCTCGGCCATCTCCAGCAGCGCCACCGTGCCGCTGCCGTCGTCGTCCGCGCCGTTGAAGATGGAGTCCCGCTTGGTCCCGTCCGCGGAAAGGGTGCGGCGCAGCGCGTTGATGCGGCTCCACTGCTCCGGCGTGGGGGTGCCGACGGGATCGTTGGCCCCCTGCGGCCGCATCACCGTGTTGTAGGCGATGGTGGAGTCGTGGTCCACCGCGTGGTCGGCGATGCCCTCGTGGTCGTTGTGCGCGCTGATCCCGACGTACTGGTGGTTCACCGACGGGTCGGAGCCGCGCAGGATGGCCACCACGTTGCGCGCGGGGGCGTCCACCGGGCAAGGCGCGTAGCTGAACGCGCCGCTCACCCGCGCGCGGCCGCCGGCGCCCGGCTGCAGCGTGGCGGGCGCGGCGCCCAGCATCCGCTCCGCCACCGCCGCGCTCACCAGCACGCCGGCGGGCCCGCTCGACGGGATCTCGTCCGGCGCGGTGAGGCCGGACGACTGCGCGTTCGGCAGGTTGCGGACGCCCTGTGGCGAAACGTCCAGCGAGGCGACCACGACCGCGGCTGCGCCCGGCAGGTCGGGACGCGGCGCCTGCCACAGGCGGTAGTTGGGCTGTCCCGCCTGGTCCAGCGGGGGAAGCAGCACCACCACCTTTCCCGCCGCCTGCGCGTCGGAGATCATCGTCCCCCCCAGCCGCCCGCCGAAGACGACGGGCGCGTCGCGGAGCTGCATCACCGGCACGTATTCGAAGCGCGACTGGATGTAGGGCAGGGGCACGAAGTCGGCGCCCATGCGCAGCGCCGCGCCGTCCAGGGAGAGTGAGGCCCCCGGGGCCAGGCCGGTGACGGTGAGCGGGATGGTCTGGAAGTAGGTGCCGTTCTCACCCGCGGGCTCCAGCCCCATCCGCCGGAACTCCGCGGCGATGTACTCCGTGGCCATCCAGTTGCCGCGGTGCCCGGCCCGCCGCCCCATCATGGAGTCGTCGGCCAGGACGTAGAGCCGGCTCATCAGGTCCTGCGCGGTGATCTCCGGTCGCGTGGGCCGGGCGGCCATCCTTTCCGGCAGCGGACCGGACGTGGCGGACGTGGCGGGCGCGGACACGGCGGCCGCCGGCGCGGGATCCTGCGGCGGCGCGGCGGGCGTGCAGCCGGCGATGATGGCGAGCGCCAGCGGCCCCCGCGCCAGGGATCGGTTGATGGGCACTGCTTTCTCTCCGTTCGGTTCGACGGATGCTTTTTCAGGGATCAGCGAAGATACAGCCTCGCCGGTTCGCGGCAAGCTCGGGACCAGGGGGGGTGCAGGAAGGCAGGGTTCGAGGTTGGGCGAAGTTTTACCCCACGGCCGCTCCGCGGGGGCCCTCTCCCCCGCCCGGCCTTTCGCTCGTTCCTCGCGACGGCGGGCGACCCCTCCCCCAACTTCGGGGGAGGGGTTGGCAGGGCGAGATCCTGGTGCGCGGGCGGTGAGTCTGGCGCCCCCTCCCGTGGCAGAAACACACCGCCATGCCGCCGAGTCCGCGCAGGCGGACTTCGTGACGTTGTAGCCGCGGTTTCAACCGCCGGGGACGAGGCGTGCGGAACATCTCCCCGCCCGCCCACGCGACGAGCCTCTCCACACTCACGCACTCACGCACTCACGCACTCACGCACTCACACACTCACGCACTCACGCACTCACGCACTCACGCACTCTTCACTCCGTCACCTGGCCGATGAACAGCAGCGCGCCGGTGGTGTCGTCGCGGATGGCGAGGAGGAACGGGCGGTCGACGATGAACATCTTCATCCTGGGCACCAGGCCCCGGAGAGCGAAGGCGGCCACGGTGACGGCCGCGGCTTCGGTGCCCTCCTCGTTGACCTCGACGAACACCTTCTGCAGCACGTCCGTCACGTACGGCTCCGCGCGGCTCACGAAC
>DASTNU010000394.1:0-7312 GCA_035720605.1 Longimicrobium sp.
GGGCTGGCGCGGCGGCGGCTCGGGACGCGGCGGGCGCAGGGGGGCCTCGCCGCCGCCCACCAGCCCGTTCACGTTCCGCACGTCGCGCACGCGCACCGTGTAGATGGTGTCGGGGACGAGCTCCGCCGCCGGCTGCGCGGAGAGCGACTGCGACGGCAGCGGGCCCCGCGGCCTCGCCGTGTCCGCCGCCGCCGAATCCCGCGCCGGCGGCTGCCCGGCCGGCCGGGTGCTGTCCACCGCCACGGCCCCGCTGTCGCGCACCTCCGGCGCGCCGATCCGCACCGCGCTCAGCGGCACCGCCGCCCCGTCCGGCCCGATCAGCAGCACCTGGTCCACCGAGAGCGGCTGCCCCGGGTCCAGGTAGTCGTCGAAGCGCACCTCCACCCACCCCGCCGCCATCCGCGCCGACCGCACGGTGGGCGGCGTGGTGTCGGGGAGCAGCACCGCCAGCTGCGCCGTGGGCGCCTGCCCCACCGCCAGCGTCACCGTCGCCGAGTCGCGCGGCTCGAACGAGTCCGGCCGCTGGTTGCGGTTGTTGTCCTTGTACGCCCGCAGCCGGTACTCGCCCTCGGGGATCTGCCGGAACACGAAGCCGCCCGTGCTGTCCGTGCGCGTGGAGTAGACCAGCGAGTCCGCCAGGCGCATCGCGTCCACCCGGGCCTCGGTGGGGGGCTGCCCCGTCAGCCGGTCCGTCACCACCCCGCCGGCGCGGGTGTCGGGGATGGCGGGACCGGTGGAGAACACCAGCCGCACCGGCTCCCGGCGGCGGTTGCTGAAGCGGTCCTGCAGCCCCGCCGCCACCTCCACCTGGTAGATGATGCCGGGCCGCCAGCCGCGCCGCGGCTTCACCCGGATCCGCCGCCCGTCCAGCCCCACCGACACCGGCCCCAGGCGCGGGCTCACCGTCACCGCCTCCTCCAGCCCCTGCTCGCTGAGCGCCTCGTCGAACTCGAACTCCACCGCGCCCACCAGACCCTGCAGCATGGCCATGGTGTCCGGGCGCGTGGAGACCAGCGCCGGCGCCGCGCTGTCCGCCGGCCCCCCCGAGGGTGCCTCCACGTGCGCGCACCCGGGCGCCGTCGCCATCGCCCAGGCGAGCGCCGCCAGCGTCGAGAGCAGCGCCAGGCGACGGATCAAGCCGCGCCCTCCAGCGCCGCCAGCTTGTCGGCCAGCTTGCCGCGCTGCTCCCGGAACGAGGCCAGCTTGTCGCGCTCGTAGCTCACCACGCTCTCCGGCGCGCGGGCCACGAACGCCTCGTTGGCCAGCTTCTTCTCCGTCCCGCCGATCTGCCCGTCCAGCCGCCCCAGCTCCTCGCGCAGGCGGGCGCGCTCGCGCTCCAGGTCGATGACGCCCGCCAGCGGCACGAACAGCTCCGTCCCCGAGCGCAGCACCGCGCTGGCGCCCACCTCGCCGTTGGCGGCGCCGAAGGTGAGCTCCTCCACCCGCGCCAGGTCGCGCAGGGCGCGGCGGCTGGCGTCCAGCAGCGCCCGCGCCTCGTCCGACGCGGCGACGCGCAGGGGAACGCGCGCCGCGGGCTGGATGCCGTACTCACTGCGGATGGTCCGCACCGCGCCGATCACCGCCTGCAGCTCCTCGATCGCCCGCTCGGCCCCCTCGTCCTCCCACTCCGGCCGCGGCTCCGGCCACCGGGCGACGATCAGCGACGCCTCCGCGTCCGCCGCGCGGGGCAGCTTCTGCCACACGGCCTCGGTGATGAAGGGCATCACGGGGTGCAGGATGCGCATCGCCCCGTCCAGCGCCTGGGCCAGGGTGGCCTGCGCCGCGCGGCGGCTCGGCTCGCCCGCGTCGCCGCGCAGGCGGGGCTTCACCAGCTCCAGGTACCAGTCCGCCAGCTCGCCCCAGAAGAACTCGTAGCCGCGCAGCGCCGCCTCCTGCAGGCGAAAGCGCTCCAGCGCCTCGGTCACCTCGCGGAACGCCTTCGACAGCCGCGACAGGATCCACCGGTCCATCGGCTCCAGCGCGTCCCCCACCTCGTCCAGGGAGACGCGCGGCCCGTCGCCCAGGTTCATCAGGGCGAAGCGGCCGGCGTTCCACAGCTTGTTGGCGAAGTTGCGGCCGGGGCCGAACGCCTCTTCCAGGTTCTCGTAGTTCAGGTACTGGTCGGTGGCCGCGCCGCTGCCGCTGATCACCGTGTAGCGCATGGCGTCGGCGCCGAACCGCTCCTTCACCACCAGCGGGTCGATGCCGTTCCCCAGCGACTTCGACATCTTGCGCCCCAGGTGGTCGCGCACCGTCCCCGTCAGGTAGACGTCGCGGAAGGGGATGTCGCCGCGGAACTCGATCCCCGCCATCACCATCCGCGCCACCCAGAAGAAGAGGATCTCCGGCGCCGTCACCAGGGTGTGGCCGGGATAGAAGGCGCGGACGTCCTCCGTGTCCTTCGGCCATCCCATCGTGCTGAACGGCCAGAGCCAGGAGCTGAACCAGGTGTCCAGCACGTCGGGATCCTGCTCCAGCGCGCCGCCACACTTCGGGCACGAGGTTGGATCCTCGCGCGCGACGATCGTCTCCCCGCATCCCTCCGCCCGGCAGTACCAGACCGGGATGCGGTGCCCCCACCAGAGCTGGCGGCTGATGCACCAGTCCCGGATGTTCTCCATCCAGTGCTCGTAGACCTTGCCGAAGCGCTCGGGATGGAAGCGCAGCTCGCCGTCGCGCCACGCCTGCAGCGCCGGCTGGGCCAGCGGCTTCATCCGCACGAACCACTGCTCGCTCAGCCGCGGCTCGACGACGGTGTCGCAGCGGTAGCAGTGCGGCACCGCGTGGGTGTGCTCCTCCACCCGCTCCAGCAGCCCCAGCTCCTCGAACGCCGCGACCACCGCGCGGCGCGCCTCGAAGCGGTCCATCCCGCGGAACGCCTCGGGCGCCTCGTCGTTGATGGTGGCCTCGGGCGTCATCACGTTCAGCGCGGGAAGCCCGGTGCGCTGCGCCACCTCGAAGTCGTTGGGGTCGTGCGCCGGCGTGATCTTCACCGCGCCCGAGCCGAACTCCGGGTCCGCGTACTCGTCGGCGACCACGGGGATGCGCCGCCCCGTCAGCGGCAGCTCCAGCTCCTTGCCGACGAGGGCCGCGTACCGCTCGTCCGCGGGATTCACCGCGACGCCGGTGTCGGCCAGCATCGTCTCCGGCCGCGTGGTGGCGATGACGAGATACGGACGCCCGTCGGGCAGGCGCGGCAGCCCCGGCGCGTCCACCCCCCCGGCGACGGGGTAGCGCAGGTGCCACAGCTTGCCGTGGTGCTCCGACGGCTCCGCCTCTTCGTCGCTGAGCGCGGTGAGGCAGCGCGGGCACCAGTTGATGATGCGGTGGCCGCGGTAGACCAGCCCCTTCTCGTACAGCCGGACGAAGACCTCGCGGACGGCGGTGGAAAGCTCGGGGTCGAGGGTGAAGCGCGTGCGGCTCCAGTCCAGCGAGCAGCCGATGGCGCGCAGCTGCTGGTAGATCACGCCGCCCGTCTCGCGCACGAACTCCCACACCCGCTCCACGAACGCCTCGCGCCCCAGGTCGAAGCGCGTCCTGCCCTCCTTGGCCAGGATGCGCTCCACCACGTTCTGCGTGGCGATGCCGGCGTGGTCGGACCCGGGCATCCAGAGCGCCTCGCGCCCCTGCATGCGGCGCCAGCGGACGAGGACGTCCTGGATGGTGTTGTTTAGCCCGTGCCCCATGTGCAGCACGGCCGTCACGTTGGGCGGGGGGATGACGATGACGTACGGCTCGCGGCCGCTCTGCGCGTCCGCGCGAAAGTACCCCTGCTCCTCCCACCAGCGGTAGAGCGGGTCCTCGTGTTCCTGCGGGCTGTACTGCGGCGGAAGCGGCTCGGCCATCCCTCTGTCGTCCCCTCTATTCAGCTTGATCCGGAAGCGCGGAACCTACGCTTACGATAACACGCGGGTCAAGCTGGGGGATGGAGTGAACGGGTGACGGGGTGACAGTCGTGCGAAGTGAGGGGCTGGATGCGTGGGAAGGCTTTACCCCACGGCCCGCTGCGCGGGAGGCCCTCTCCCCCGCCCGGCCTTTCGCTCGTTCCTCGCGACGGCGGGCGACCCCTCCCCCAACTTCGGGGGAGGGGTGGTTTGGGCAAGTCCCCGGCGCTACGGCTGGCCACAGGTTCGGCGAGTAGATGCTACGGTCCGCCGGCTGACGGCCGGCTCCGATGCGCCGAGTCGGAACCCACGAGCAGGCGAAGCCCCGTTCGGCGACGCGTCAGCGGCGCCGAGACGGGGCTTATGGCTGTCTGAGCGGCGGGTTCACCCGCTCAGGACGGGGCCTGCGCTTCACTCCCTTCACCCTTCACCTCCATCACCCCACCGCGGCCTCCACACGCTCCGGCAGCTTCGGGGTGTCGGGATCGTCGGGAAAGCCGTTGGCGGAGGCGCGCAGGAAGGCGTCGACCACGGCGGGGTCGAACTGGCTGCCGGAGTTGGCGCGGATCTCCGCCAGCGCGTGCTCGCAGGTGCTGCCGTTGCGGTACGGGCGCGAGCTGACGATGGCGTCGTAGGTATCCACCACCGCCACGATGCGCCCCTGCAGCGAGATGGCGTCCCCGCACAGCCCGTACGGGTAGCCGGAGCCGTCGAACCGCTCCTGGTGGTGCAGCACCGCGGGAAGCCCGGGACGCAGGAACGAGCTGCGCTCCATGATGCCGGCGCCGATCTCCGGGTGCCGCTTCATCTCGCCGTACTCCTCCACCGTCAGCGGCCCCGGCTTCTTCAGCACGTCGTCGCGCACGCCGATCTTTCCCACGTCGTGCAGCAGCGCGCCCACCCACAGCGCCCGCAGCTCCTCGCCGCGGAGCCCCATCTCGCGCCCCGTGGCGGCCGCGTAGCGCGCCACCCGCTCCACGTGCCCGCCCGTGTAGTCGTCCCGCGTCTCGATCGCCGTCGCCAGCGAGCGCAGGGCGTCCATCAGCAGCGCCTCGATCTGCCCCGCCTGCTCGGCCACCCGCTCCTCCAGGTGGGCCTGGTAGTTCCGGTTCTCGCGCAGCAGCCGCCGGTAGCTCAGCGCGCGCTCCGCCGCCAGCAGCACCTCGTCCACGTTGAACGGCTTCACCACGTAGTCGTCGGCCTGCAGCCGCAGCGCCTCCACCGCGTTCTCCACCGTCCCCGCGCCGGTGAGGATGATGAACCCCACCGTGTCGTCCAGCGCGCGCACGCGGCGCAGCAGCTCCAGCCCGCCCATCCCCGGCATCTGCAGGTCGCTCAGGATGAGGTCCGCGCCCAACGTGCCGAACAGACGCAGCGCCTCTTCGCCGCTGGCCGCGTTGGTGACGGCGTAGCGGTCGGCGGGAAGGATGGTACGCAGGACCGCGCGGATCGCGGCGTCGTCGTCCGCGATCAGCACGCGCAGCGGGTGGGTCACGGCGCCACCGTGCCCGGCTCCGCCGCGAACCCCTGCGCCTCCACCACGATGTCGTGGGCGATGCGCATCCCGGCGACGCCGCGGACCGCCAGCTCCGACGCGGCCACGGTGGTCACCGGCCCCCCGTTCACCAGGAAGGTGACGGAGTCCGCGCCCACCCGCACCTCCAGATCGTTGGGCCGCCCCGCGCCGTTGGCGTCGCGCGCCACGTCGGGGTGGCGGGTCCAGTCGCGCACCACCGGCGTCTGCGCACCGTCGCGGCGCTTGATGAGGTAGCTGCCGTCGCCGCGCACCAGGAAGTAGCTGTAGCGCTGCTCCGCCTCCGGCCCCTCCAGCCCCGTCCCGCCGAAGACCAGGCCGTACCCCTCGTGCAGCCGTCCCGCCGTCTTGCGCAGGCTGGCGCGCACCGTGTACGGCGGCGCGAGCTCCGCCGCGCCCCCCGGCCACAGCACCACGTGCGGGCCGGTGGTGATGGTCGTCGCCTCGCCTGCGGAAAGGGTGACGCCGCTGTCCGGATTGACGCGCCAAGCGGGCGCGGCGGGGCGGGCAGGCTCTGCGGCGGAGGGCGCCGCGGGCGAGTCGGCGGAGCGCGGCGGAGCGGCGGCGGCCTGACCCTGGGGGCGGTCGCCGCAGGCGGCGGCCAGCAGGAGCGCGAACGGGAGGAGGTGGCGGTGCTGCATGGGCCTCATGGCTTCAGTGCGGCCTGCAGCTCGTCCAGCGGCAGGTCGCGGATGGGGATCTCCAGCGGGAGCACGATCTCCGCCTGGGTGGCCGTGCGCAGGCGAAAGGTGTCGCGCAGGTGCAGGGGAACGTCGGTGCGGATGGGGATGTTCGCCCGCACCGGCACCTGCACGTTGCGGCTGCCGAACGGCGTGTTCACCGGCAGGTTGATGGTGGTGTTGATGGGCAGCGTGGTGTTCAGCCGCACCTGGTACCGCTCGTCGATGGGGATGTCGAACCGCACCGGCGTTCCCGCCGGGATGCGCACCGTGTACTTGAGCGTGGCGTCCTGCTGGTCCAGCCGGTCGATGATGCGCCCCAGCGCCGGCGCCAGCAGCCGCTCGGGGGAGCGCAGCGTCCACAGCAGCACGGCGTTGAGCGCCAGCGACAGCAGCGCCACCGCGAGGGCCGCGGGCGCCAGCCAGCGTGCGCGTGGGGTGGGCGCGGTTTCGGTCACGGCGTTCCGGTGGATGCGTGGCGAGTCGGCGCCGGAACATAAGCGCCGCCGGGGCCAATCGGAAAGATGCGCCGCCCGGCGACAGAGACTGGCACCGCCGCGGCCACGTTACACGCTTCGCCAGCGCCGACGTGAGACGCCCAGGAATGACACCCGGGTGCGTGGCGATGTTAACGCCGTTGAAGCCCCGCGCAGTTTGCGGGGCTTTCCGCCGTCGTTGCGGCGAGTTCACTCGCTCCGGCGCGGAGCCGGTGGCCCCACGGTGGCCCCACGTGGCCGCCCTCGCGCCCGGCGGTTGAAACCGCTGCTGGAACGTCACGAAGTCCGCCTGCGCGGACTGTCCCGGGTCGGATGAGTGCCACGTTGGACGGATCTACGCCGGTGCCGTTGAAGCCCCGCGCAGTTTGCGGGGCTTTCCGCAGTCGTTGCGGCGAGTTTACTCGCTCTGGCGAGCGTTGCGGATACGCGAAAGGGACGCGAGCCACGCCCACGTCCCTCCCCGTCATCGATCCCGATCCCCGTGGCGGCTCAGGCCCTCAGCTTGCGCACCTCTTCCGTCATCCGCGGGACAATCTGGAAGAGGTCGCCCACGATGCCGTAGTCGGCGACCTTGAAGATCGGCGCGTCCTTGTCCCGGTTGATGGCGACGATGACCCGGGCGGTGCGCATCCCGGCCAGATGCTGGATCGCTCCGGAGATGCCCACCGCCACGTAGAGGGCCGGGCTGACCATCCGTCCGGTCTGGCCGATCTGATC
>DASTNU010000395.1:0-4425 GCA_035720605.1 Longimicrobium sp.
CCCACGGTCTGGATGCGCGAGCCGGTGGGGATCTGCGCCACCTGCGCCGCCGAGCCGCCCAGCGTGGTCATGGGGGCCAGCCGCGTCTCGCTGACGTACTGCTTTCCCTGCGCCACCGCCAGGACGATGTTGGCCAGCAGGGCGAAGAGCAGGTTCATGATCACGCCCGCCGAGATCACCCAGGTGCGCGCCCAGATCGGCTTGGCGTCGAAGGTGCGCGAGGGATCGACGGGCTCCTCCTCCTGCCCCCCCTCCAGCGCGGACGAGGCCTCGTCGTCCTCCATCCCCGCCATCTTCACGTACCCGCCCAGGGGGATGGCGGAGATCACGAAGTCCGTCTCGCCCCACTTGAAGCCCGCCACGCGCGGGCCCAGCCCCAGCGAAAAGCGGGGGGTGGCGATGTCCACCGACTTCGCGGCGAAGAAGTGCCCGAACTCGTGGATCAGGATCAACACCGAGAGCGCGACCAGCGTCGCGAGGATCGTCAGCACGGGGCCAGCCGGTTCAGATGTTCGTGTGCGGCGCGCCGGGCCCAGGCGTCGGCCTGGCGCACGTCGTCCAGGGTGCGCACGGGACCGCCGGGCCAGCGGGCGAGCGCGTCCGCGATCGCCCGGGCAATGGCGCCGAAGGGAGCGCGGCCGGCCAGGAACTCGGCCACCGCCACCTCGTTGGCGGCGTTGAAGACCGCGGGAGCCGTGCCGCCGGCTCGTCCCGCCTGCACGCCCAGCGCAAAGGCGGGAAAGCGGTCCGCGCGCACCGGCTCGAAGGTGAGCGTTCCCGCGGCCACGGGGTCGAACCGGCGGCTGTCGTACGGCAGCCGCGCGGGATGGCTCAGCGCGTACAGCAGCGGGATCTCCATGGTGGGAAAGCCCATCTGCGCCAGCACCGAGCCGTCCACCATCTCCACCATGGAGTGGATGATGGACTGCGGGTGCACCACGGCCTGGATGCGCTCGTACTCCACCCCGAACAGAAAGTGCGCCTCGATCACCTCCAGCGCCTTGTTGGCCAGGGTGGCGCTGTCGATGGTGATCTTGGCGCCCATGTCCCAGGTGGGGTGCCGCAGCGCGTCCGCGGGGGTGGCGGATTCCAGCAGCTCCGGCGCCATCCCCCGGAAGGGGCCGCCGGAGGCCGTGAGGATGATCCGCCGCACCTCGTCCGGCCTGGACCCGGCCAGGCACTGCAGGATGGCGCTGTGCTCGCTGTCCACGGGGATCAGCTCGCCTCCGCCGCGCCGCGCCGCCTCCAGCACCAGCGGCCCGCCGCAGACCAGCGACTCCTTGTTGGCCAGCGCCACCCGCTTTCCCGCCTCCAGCGCCGCCAGGGTGGGCTCCAGCCCCGCCGCGCCGACCAGCGCGTTGACCACGATGTCGGCGTCGGGGTGCGTCGCGGCCTCCAGCAGCGCCTCGCGCCCCGACGCCCAGCGCGCGCCGCCCTCGCGGTGCCCCGGCACCTCCGCGTCCGAGACGACGGCGAGCTCCGGCCGGTGGCGGGCGACCAGCGCGCGCAGCGCGTCCACGCTGCGGTGGGCGGTGAGCGCGACGGCGCGGAATCGATCGGGATGCTGGTCCAGCACGGCCAGCGCGCTGGCGCCGATGGAGCCGGTGGCACCCAGGATGGCCACGCCCTTCATCCGCCCCCCTTCACAGCCCCACGACGAAGCGGAAGAACCCGTAGCCCACCGGCAGGGTGAAGAGCAGCGAGTCTAAGCGGTCCAGCGCGCCGCCGTGCCCCGGCAGGAGCGTTCCCGAGTCCTTGACGTCCACGTCGCGCTTCCACAGCGACTCCACCAGGTCTCCCAGCTGGCCGGCGGCGGAGACCACCAGCCCCAGCACGGCGCCTTCGACCACGGTCGGCGCGTAGCCGCCGAAGCGCGCCAGGAAGAGCGCGTACCCCACGCCGAGCGCCACGCTCCCCACGACGGCGGACAGCGCGCCCTCCACCGTCTTGCCGGGGCTGACCCGGGGGATGAGCTTGCGGCGCCCGAACGCCCGCCCGCCGAAGTAGGCGAAGGTGTCGCTGGCCCAGGTGAGCAGCACGGGGGCGAAGAGGAGGGCGACGCCGTGCGACTCGTCGTCCACCCCGTGAAGGTGGCGCAGGAAGAGCGCGAACCCCGCCAGCGCCGCGTACCCCGCGCCGAACACCGTGACGGCCACGGACAGGAGCGGCTCGCCCTCCACGCCGCGCGACCAGATGGCGGCCGCGCCGGCGAGGAGGGCGATCAGGACCAGGACGCCGGCGGGGAGCGGGTTCGCCAGCCCGTCGGCGGGGGCGGCGGCGGCGCCCAGCACCATGGCCGCGGCGCCCGCCATCCCCAGCGCCGCGAGAGGGCGCGGCCCCTTGCGCGCCGCCATGGCGAACAGCTCGCGCGCGATGAGCGCGGCGAACACCGCCAGCAGCGCGGCGAGCGCCCAGCCGCCCGCGTACCCGGCGGCGACGGCGACGAGGGCGCCGGGGATCGCGACCAGGACGCGGGTGCGCGTCTCCGATGCCGCCACGGCGGGCCTCAGCCGGCCAGCACGCGGCCGAAGCGCCGCTCGCGCTGCTGAAAGTCCAGGATGGCGCGGAACAGGTGCTCGCGGCCAAAGTCCGGCCACAGCACCGGGGTGACGTACATCTCCGTGTAGGCGAGCTGCCAGAGCATGAAGTTGCTGATGCGCAGCTCGCCGGAGGTGCGGATGAGCAGGTCGGGGTCGGGGTCGCTGGCGAAGTACAGCTGCTCCGCGAACAGCTCCTCGTCGATCTCGCCGGGCATCAGGGTGCCCTCGCGCACGCGCTCCGCCAGGCGGCGGGCGGCGTTGACGATCTCGTCGCGGGCGCCGTAGCTGATGGCCAGGTTCAGCCGCATGCGGGTGCCGCCGCGGGTGTGGTCCACGATGGACTGGATGGCGGCGCGGGTGCGGGGCCCCAGGCGGTGCAGGTCGCCCACGGCGTGCACCTCGATCCCCTTCTCCTTGAGCTCGCGCCGTTCCTTGCGCACGTACAGCTCCAGCAGCGCCATCAGCGCGGCCACCTCGCCCTGGGGGCGGTGCCAGTTCTCGCTGCTGAAGGCGAAGAGGGTGAGCACCTCCACCCCGGCGTCGCCCGCGGCCTCCACGGCGGCGCGGACGGCGCGCATGCCGGCGCGGTGCCCGAACTCGCGGGGCTGGCCGCGCTCGCGGGCCCAGCGGCCGTTGCCATCCATGATGATGGCCACGTGCCGCGGGACCGTCCCGTTCAACCGGATCTGCTGGAGAAGCTGCTCAGAAGCCATTCCGGTAAGATGGACGGGCGCCGCCGCTTTGTCAAAGCGAGTGGTTTGCGTCCTGGTCCTGGCGAGGGAGGGATGCGGCGGGATGCGCCTGGAGCGCGGCCTCGAGAACCGGGACGTCCTGCTCGACGATGGTCCAGATTCGCTGCAGATCGATGCCCAGGCAATCGTGCACGAGCACGTTGCGAGATCCGGAAAGCGCGGTCCAATCGACCGACGGCGCAGCGGCCCTGGCGGCGGGCGACAGGCGCTGCGTCGATTCCGCCATCGTCTGCAGGTTGCGCAGCACGGCATCCTGCAGCGTGTGCGACGCCATGAACGCATCGAATCCGCCGGCGGTGTTCTCTTCCACGCGGCGGATGCACTCCAGGATGTGCCGGACGTAGATCGCGTCGTCCTTCACACCGGCACCGCCTCGCGCAGCACGTACGGCCGCAGCTCGGGCCGGAGACCACGCTCCGTCGCCACGTCCACCCGGCGGCCCAGCAGGGCTTCCGATTCAGCGACCAGCCCGCCCGGGGACCACGAACTCGTGACCGGCCCGGCATCGATCAGCAGGTCCACGTCGCTGTCCGGTCCGGCCTAGCGCCGTGCGACGGAGCCGAACACGCGTACGTTGCAGGCCCCGTGCTTCTCCGCGATGCGGCGGATCACCTCGCGCTGCGGTCCGATGAGCTCGTCTACGCCCGTGTGAACACCCGGGGCGGAAGGTCGAGCAAGTCTGCATGCCCGCGCCGCCACATGCAAGCGGCTTGCTCACACCCGTCCGTCGTCATGGACGGGAGCGGAGAGCCGCCGGAGCAGCCGCTCGCCCTGCGGCCAGGGGCCGTAGCCGCCGTCGGAGTTGAGGTGGCCCGCGGCCTGGATGCGGACGAACTCGCTCCCCCAGCACTGGGCGAGCTGCTCCGCGCGCTCGATGGCAAGCCACGGGTCGTCGCTGCTGGCGACGAGGATGCTGGGGAACGGCAGCGCGCGCAGCGGGATGGGCGCGAAGCCGCAAAGGGGCTCCGGCGCGTGCTCCGCTTCCACGTCCGCCGGCGCCACCAGCAGCGCCCCGGCGACCGGGCGCGCGAACGCCGCCGCCCAGTGCGCGACGGCGATGCAGCCCAGGCTGTGCGCCACCAGCACGGGCGGCGCGGCGCAGCCGGCGACCGCCTCGTCCAGCGCCCGGATCC
>DASTNU010000396.1:0-4342 GCA_035720605.1 Longimicrobium sp.
AAGACGGGGGACGGAGGGGGCGGCCGTAATCACCTCAGGGAACGCTCACTGTCCGTTGGCGCGGCGCAGCACCATCCGCACGCAGTTGCCGGGTGGATCGTAGCGCACCTCGTCCATCAGCTCGCGGATCAGGAAGATGCCGCGGCCGCCGGTGCCTTCCAGGTTCTCGGGAAGGGTGGGGTCGGGGACCACGGTGGCGTCGAAACCCTCGCCCTCGTCGCGCACCAGCAGCGCCACGGCTTCGGCGGAAAGCTCCACCTCCACCCGCACGCGCTTGTCGGGGTCGCTGCCGTTGCCGTAGATCATGGCGTTGGCCAGCGCCTCGGCCACCCCCACGCGAAAGTTCAGGTTGAGCCGCGAGCCGCCGAACTGGTACGCGCGCACCCGGTCCACCAGGTACGCCACGGCGGTCTCGATGACGCGCGTGTCGCTGGGCAGCTCCAGCACGAAGGCGCAGGACTCGGCCGGCGGCGGGTGGAGTGCGGCCATGCGGTCAGGGCGTCGCTCCGCGGCGGGCGCGGGCCGGGGTGTGTGGCTGCATGGGGCTGCGAACGCGGCGGGCCGCGCCGGACGTGCTTCCCGGGGCGGCCGCGCGGTCGGTGATCATGAAAACGCGCTCAAAAGCCCGCCAGGGCCTCGTCGCGCGTGTCGGCGATGCTGAACAGCGTGTCCAGCTTGGTGAGCTCGAAGAGGGTCCGCAGGTCCTCGTTCAGGTTGGCCAGCCGCAGCTCGCCTCCCTGCTCGCGGATCTTCTTGGAAAGGCTCACCAGCACCCCCAGCCCCGACGAGTCGATGTAGCCGGTGTTGGAGAAATCGATCAGGAACTTGCGCTCGCCCCCCTCCAGCTCGTCGAGCACCTTCTGCTTGAGCTCCTGCCGGTTGCCCACGATGAGCTGCCCGTCCACATCAACCACCACCACACCGTTGTTCTTGCTCGTCTGGAAGCTCATGGCTCCTCGATGATCCTCGGGTTCGGGTCTGGACCGCGTCGCGACGGCGGGGGAGCAAGCGGAGTGCCACCCCAAGGGCCGGGGCGCGCGCCGCCCGAAGGCGCGGCCCCACCGTCCCCTCCGGGACACACGCTACGGCGGCGGCCGCGCGCGCGCAACCGTCCAGGCGCAATCCGTTCATCCGCCCCGGCACCGCAATCCGCCGCATGCGGAGAACGCACGGGGCGCGGCGGAGGAACCATCCCCCGCCGCGCCCGTTCGCTTCATCGTTGGAGGCCGGCTACGGCTGGCGGCCGAGCACCTCGCACGCGCGGCGCAGGGCGGAGTCGTCGGGAGAGCGGGGCGCGGGCCGGACCCAGCGCCGGTCCGCCTGGCGGATGAAGACGACGGGAAGCGCGCGAAAGTCGTACATGCGGATGACGCGGTACGGGCGCGTGGCCACGGCCTGGCAGTCCAGCTCGGCGAACGTGATGGCGGCGCTGTACAGCATCCCGTTCTCCAGTCGCCGCCGCTGCATCCAGTCGTGGCGAAAGCGGGCGCGGAAGAGCCCGGGGGCCAGGCGCGTGTAGCGGGTCGTATCCACCCGGATCATCACGCGAAAGTCGCTGAACGCGTTCTCCCAGTCGCCCACGCCGGTGGTGTCGGAAGTGCCGTTCGCGCGCTCCTCCGCCCCGCGCGCCTCCCACGCCAGGTCGCGGCGCTCGTACTCCGCCTCGTAGCCGGGCCCGGCATGACGCAGGATGAGCGCGGTGTCCAGCCCGCCCCCGCGCGGGCGAAAGAACAGGTCCAGCACGGCCTCGCCGCGCTTCCACGTGCCGAACCGCTCGTACTCGTCCGCGTTGGCGGTGTCGGGCGCCCCCAGCGCCCGGCGCATGGAGTCCGCCATCCGCTCGTAGCGCGCGGGGAGCAGCTCCGGCCGGTCCATCCACGTCGCCTCCACCAGCACCAGCCCCGTGCTGTCGAACATGGCGACCAGGTCCATGCCGTCCGGGCCGCCGAACACCCGGTCGCCCAGCTGGTCCTCACCGCGAAAGGCGTAGCCGGCGCGCTGGATGCGGGCGGACGCGCTGTCCACCGGCGTTCCCCAGGGGATGCCGGCGAACTCCAGCTGCGCGGACGCGTCGCCAGCGGCAAGGACGATGGCGAGGAGGACCAGCAGTGATCGGAGGGGGAGACGGATGATCATGATGCGCGAGCGTGGATGGAGGATGCACCGCGGCCACCGCGGGAAGATGCGGCGGCCGCAAAGACCCCGCGCGGGTCAGCGTGGTTCCCGTGCGGGCCGGCACCGTCTCCGCTACCCCGCCCGCACCCGGACGATGAGGGCGGGCACCCCGGGTGACGCGCCGTACGCGGCCCACAGGTCGCCGGTGCGCGGGTCCAGCGCCATGTGCCGGATCAGCGCGCCGGGCGCGGGAAGCGGGTGCGCCGTCCACGCGCCGGTCCGCACGTCCAGCCGGTAGACGCGGTCTCCCGCGCCCGTGCCCACCCACACGCGCCCGCGGGCGTCGTCCACGCGCACCACGTACGGCAGGGCGTTCGGATCGGGCAGGGCGTGCTCGGTGAACCGCTCCGTCCGCGGGTCGAAGCGCGCCACCTTTCCCGCCGCGTACTCGGCGATCCACACGCCCCCGTCCGCCGCCACGTCCATCCGCCGCGGACCGCTGTGCGGCGTGGGCAGCTCCCAGGTCCGAAAGCTCTCCTCCCGCGGATCGAAGCGGATCAGGCGGTTGCCGTGCAGCTCCGTCCCCCACAGGGTGCCGTCCGGCGCGATGCGCAGGTCGTAGGGGATGGGCCCGTTCCCCGCCCGCAGCGCCCCGGTGTTCGGCACGGTGAAGGTGCGGACGGCGCCGGTGGATTCGTCCAGGTAGCCGATGAGCTCGGGGTCGCGGGTGAAGTGGCCGTTGAACCAGACGCGGCCGCGCGCGTCGCGCTGGATGCTGTGCGGGTACATGCCGATGTCGTGGGCGCGCCACGCGCCCGTCCGCGGGTCGCGCCGGGCGATCTTCCGCGGCATCCCCAGCAGCACCCACCACGCGCCGTCGGGGCCCACCTCCAGCGCGCGGGGGTTGGCGCGGTCGACGGGGATGTCTTCGGTGGTGAAGGCACCGGTCTCCGGGTCCAGCAGGTACATGCGGCCGGTCATCATCCCGGTGATCAGCACGCGGCCGTCGCGGTCCAGCGCCAGGTCGTGGGGCAGGTCGCGCGGCTCGGGGAGCGGGTACGCGCGCACCGTCCCCGCCACCTCGGGCGCGCCGGCGGCGGTGGGCGCGGCGGGGGGCGTGCGCAGGTTCGCCGCCAGCCAGCGCGCGGTCTCCGCGGGATCGCGCTCGGCGGAGATGATGGGGAACGGCGTGCCGGCGCCCGCGAAGCCCACCATCGTGCGGATCGCCGCTTCCCACTCCTCCGCCGTCCGCGCCCGTCCGTTCGGATAGGCGATGCCCACGTCCATCTGGTGGCACCCCGTGCAGTCGAGGACGAAGCGGCGCTTGAACTCGCCGTCCGGAAGCTGCGCCAGCACGGCGCTGGCTCCGGGGTCAGCCTGCGTCGCGGACGGATCGGTCGATTGGGAGCCGGCGTACGTGGACGCGGCAAGAGCGAGGGAGGCGAGGGAGGCGAGGACGAGACCTGCCGACAGGGTCCTGTATCGCATCGAGAGATCGCGGGGCGGTGGGGCGGATCGGATGGATGCCGTGCGTTGGATCGCACGGAAACATGATACGTTGCCAGGGTGCTAAAAATCCAGCATCACAATCCGTGCACGATCGCCACGGATTCATCGATCGCTGTCAACCTCACCCGAGCTTTGTTTTCCTGTGAGGGAGGCGCCGCGCGTCACCTTCAGCCGCCACATCGCCTTGGCGCCGACCGTAAGGATCTTGCCTGCCCCACCGCGAGGTTGATCCCACACGCGGATGCCAGCCCAGCGGTCTGGGCGAGTAGATCCTTCGGTCGCGCGCAAGCGCCTGTGCGGTTGCAAGTTCCGTGTGGCGCTCCCTCAGGAAGACAACGTTCCGCCCGACGGTTTTGGCAACACCCTTTCAGGCTCAGGAAGTGGCGAGGAGCCCGGTGATGCAGGCGACGGTGACGATGTCGTCGGCGTCCGAGCCCCGGGAAAGGTCGCAGCAGGGCTTCGCCAGCCCCTGGACGATGGGGCCGACGGCCTCGGCGCGGGCCAGGCGCTGGGTGAGCTTGTAGGCGATGTTTCCGGCATCCAGGTCCGGGAAGACGAGGACGTTCGCGCGCCCCGCCACCGGCGACCCCGGCGACTTGCGCGCCCCGACGCTCTCGATCAGCGCCGCGTCCGCCTGCAGCTCGCCGTCCGCGGGGACGCCGGGCATGCGCGCGCGGAACAGCTCCAGCGCACGCCGCACCTTGTCGATGGACGGGCC
>DASTNU010000397.1:0-2420 GCA_035720605.1 Longimicrobium sp.
GCCCGCACCCGCCGCGGAGACCCGCCCCCGCCCCGCCCGTACGGCGGATGCGCATCGGGCTCCGCGCCCAGGATCCCCAGCGCCTGCGTGTCGTCCACCACCAGGGCGCCCCCCGCGCCCCGCACGGCGTCGAGATACTCGCCCACGGGCGCCGGGCGGCCGCACCCGGGGCAGACCCCGTCGCAGAGCACCACCGGCCTTCCCCGCCGTCCCGCCGCCCGCAGCGCCCGCCGCAGCGCGGGGGGATCGAAGTGGGCGAAGGGGCGGACCGGGACCCCCGCGCACCCCGCCCGCGCCGCGCCCCACCGGGCCACCGCGTAGGCGCCGGCATCCACCAGCACGGCGGAGGCGCCGGGGCCCAGCAGGGCGAACAGGTCGTGGAACAGGTGCAGGGTGGAGGGAAGGAGCACCGCGTCCTGCACCCCCTGCAGCCGGGCCAGGCGGGCCGCGGTGCGCGCCGCGCCGGGCGGCTCCTCCAGCACCGCGGGAACCCCCGCGGTCAGCGCGTCCCACGGCCCCAGCGCCGCCCAGGGGTGCCGCATCCCCAGGTACAGGGCGGAGGCGAAGTCTCCCCCGCCCCCGCCCGCAGCGGTCACAGCCCGAAGAGGACGATGGTCCGCCCCCGGCGCACCCAGCGCCCGGACTGCCCGCCCCCCGGCCCGCCGGGACGGCCGAACGGCCCCGGCTGCGCCCCGGCGACGGCGCGCACCAGCTGCGGCGCCACCTGCTGCGCCGCCTGCACCGCCGCGCGCCGCGCCAGAGCGGCCGGGTGGCCGCCCGGCGACTGGACGGCGTTGCGGGTGGCCTGCACGGTCGTGCGCACCAGGTTCTGCGCCATCTCGAACTCCATCTCCTGGTCGCCGCCCTCCATCTCCCACCCCAGCTGCCCCTTGACGAAGCCGCCGGCCTGGCTGCCGAGCCTGGCGCCCGCGGGCCCGCCGAAGTAGCCGCCGATGGCGCCGCCCACCACGGGGAGCGCCTTGCCCGCCGCGTTCTTCAGGATGCCGCCCAGCGCCTTGCCCGCGCTGGAGCCGGCGAACTGCTTGGCCGCGCCGGCGGCGCGCTTGATCAGGTTCCCCAGGAACTGGTCCAGCTCCGCCTCGTCGGTCACCTCCAGCAGCTCGGCCGCCAGGGCGGCCACCTCGGCCTCGTCCATCTCGCCGTCGGTCTCGCCCATCCACTCTCCCTGCCACTCGCCCTGCCCGTTCATCTCCGCCTCCATCTCGTACTGCCCGCTCTCGAAGCCGAATTCGCTCTCGAACTCGTTCAGGGTGCGATCCAGGTCGTGCATCGTTTCCTCCGCGGTTGGGAAGGTCCGGTTCTCGGTTCACGCCGCGGAGCGCCCGTGCGGCGCGTCCGCGGGGTCGGCGGGCCCGGGCCGGCGTCCAGCCCGGCCCGGGGTACGGCTCAGCGGAGCTGCCGCGCCGCGCGCTGGTTGGAAAGCAGGCGGTTGCGCAGGTGGTACGAGGGCTGGAGGTAGCGCGCGTCGGAGCGGTTGCGCACCTCCACCACGTCGTCGGACAGGTTCACCCCCGTGGCCGTGTAGTAGGCGTGGATGTAGCGCTGCACGTCGTCGCGCCAGTAGCGAAGCCAGCTGCGCGCGTCGTCCTGCTCCGCCTCGTTCCAGGTGCCGTAGCGGATGGAGAGGAGGATGCGCTCGCCGGAGCGCGCCAGGTCGCGGAAGTGCAGCGCGCTGGTGTCCGTCCACCCCTGCAGCCGCTTCATGCTGTCCACCGGCCCCATCCACGACTCGGGGTAGGCCACCATGTACCGGCCGCGGATGAACTCGCGCATCTCCGGCCGCGAGAGGAGCCACTGCTGCAGCATCATCTCCGCGCGCGCCTGCCAGGGCAGGTCGCGGAACTGGTTGTGCGCCCCCTCGGAGAGCAGCAGGTGCACCTCGCGCAGGGAGTTGAGCACCGGGAAGGCGTCGGCGATCACCGTGGTGTCGTTGTCCTCGCGGTAGAAGGCCGCCGCCTGCCGCAGCAGGTTGTGGAAGCCCTCCAGGAAGCGCGAGCGCGGATCCGCCGGGCGCAGCGGGGGCACCGCGCGGCCGTACAGGGTGATGCCGTAGTGGTGGTTGTACTCGTACGCCCGGCGCACCACGGACAGCCGGTTGGGCTCGTCCTGCAGGTAGCCCCACAGGAAGGCGTTCAGCGGGCGCAGCGGGTCCAGCTCCAGCTCCGCCAGCGGGTCCGGCCCCGGCCCCGCGCGCCGCACGTTCTGGAAGCGGCGGGTGATGGCGGCGATGGTCTGGTTCAGCATCCCCTCTTCCATCCAGTACGACCAGATGAGCTCCAGCAGGCAGGGGGCGTCCAGCGCCTCGTTCTGCAGCGCCAGGCAGAAGGGCGCGCCCGGCTGCACCGTGCCGCCGGGGAAGGCGGAGCGGATCACCAGCTCCAGGTAGTTGTTGCTGGGCG
>DASTNU010000398.1:0-10246 GCA_035720605.1 Longimicrobium sp.
CGCCGTCGAGCGCCTCGACGTCGTCGGCCACTACGATGCGCGGGTTCTCATGCGCTGCGGCGCGCAGCAAGTGGCTGCGCCCGCTGCCCGCATCGCCCCATAGATAGACGATGCGCTCGCGCAGCTCGCCCGCGGGGACGCCACGCACGCGGGTGGGACCCAGCCGGGGGAGCACCACCGTCCCCGTCTCGTCCACGGCGAAGTCGCCGGAGAGGTCGGGCTCGCGCCAGACGCGCAGCCGCACCAGGTCGCCGGGGAGGAGCGTGTCGCGCGCGGACGCCGCGGCGGGAGCGTCGGCGGCCGCCGGAGGGGCCTGCGCGAGCGCGGCAAGCGGCAGCAGTGAAAACACGCAGAGCGCGGCGCCCACCAGGACCCCGCACAGACGTGACCCGCCGTGGGTCGTGCCAATCCTTCTCATGATGCACCTCCACCCGTGCAGGACGGCCGGCCCGTACGGCCGGTACTGTGGAGAAGCTACGCGCCGGAGGAGGGACGGAGGTCAGGAGGCGGCGGTGCGCGGGTGGGGGGAATTCCCGTTCCGCGGATGGGGATGGGGGTGCCGCGTGTAGGGCGTCGCACTCCGTGGCCGCCGTGTGCCGCGAAAAGCGTTGTCACGGGGTGGACGCGGAGGAAAAGCGAAGGACGCGAAGCGAGCATCCTGCCTCCGCGTCCTTCCTTCCTCCGCGTGATCTCTTCCGTACGCGTGCATGGCCGTCTCGTCAGCCGTGGGCGTGGTGGTGGCGTTCCATCGCCCGCTCCACCATCCGCTCCTCCAGCCGGGTGCCTTCGCCCATGATGAAGACGTCGGCGAAGTGGAGCACCAGCCCGATCGCCCAGAAGCCCATCGGCCAGTAGAACCACAGACTGTCCGGGGACGTCAGCAGGTCCAGACCCGCCAGCACGGCGCCGACGATCACGAACGTCAGCAGGTGCCGGAAGAACTCGGCCTTCTGCCGCACGCGCTTCCGGATCCGCGTGCTCTCGCCGTCTTCCGTGCCGGCCGGCTCCACAGCCGGTATACGCGATTCATCCATCGTGTCCTCCTCCCGCGAGCCGCGGGAGCTGGAGTGCCGGGCGCAGACCAGGGCTCTGCCCGTTCGATGGCTCGCCGGACGGGACCGGCGCCATCGCGTGCACGATATCGCGGAGCGGGCGGGGCGGCTGTCGGGGGCGGACCGCGTACGATGTGCGGGAGGGGCAGACGGGCCGCGTGGGCCGGGGGACTTCGCGCCGTAGTCGGCTCAGCGCTTCACCATCTGCCCGCCGTCGACCACGAGTACCTGGCCGGTGACGTGGGTGAGGCGGGTGGCGAGGGCCAGGCAGGTCTCCGCCACGTCGTCCGGGGTGCCCAGGCGGCCCAGCGCGGTGCCGGCCTCCAGACGGCCCCAGTGGCCGTCGTCGTGGGCCCAGATGCGCTCGGTGCGCGGCGTGCGGATGGTGCCGGGCGCCACCACGTTCACGCGGATCCCCTCCGCGCCCAGCGGCGCCGTCAGGGCGTGCATCATCCCGATGAGCCCCGCCTTGGCAGCGGAGTACGCGGGCATCCCGCACCCCGTGAGCGCGTTCCACGACGAGGTGAGGGTGATGGAGCGGTCGCCGCTGCTTTCCCGCAGCCACGGCAGTGCGGCGCGCAGCACGACGAACTGGCTGGTGAGGTTCAGGTCCAGCGAGGCGCGGAAGGTCTCGGGGTCCAGGCGCACCGGATCGTCCTGCGTGGGCGGCTCATCCGGCAGCGCGCCCCCCGCGATGCCGACGACGTGGTGCAGCGGCCCCCTCTCGTGCGCTTCGCGGATCGCCTTCTCGACGGCCCGCTCGTCGCGGACGTCCACCACGAAGCCGGCGTAGTCCGCCTGCTCCATCGTCTCGACGACCGCGGGATCGGTGTCGAAGCCGACCACGGGGCACCCCGCGGCACGGAACGCCCGCACCGTGGCCCTGCCGATGGCGCCCGCGGCGCCGGTTACCAGGATCATCGTCTTATCCTCACGTGGCGTGAAACCCTGAACGGCAACTGCAGCCGCGTCGCGCTGCGCGCGGACCCTCACCCCCCGGCCCCCTCTCCCGCAAATTGCGCGGGAGAGGGCCGGGAGAGGGGGAGGTTCCACGCGACGGGCCGATGCCCGTGTATCCATTCACGCACTCACGCACTCACGCCGCCGGGATGGGTACGGCGCACCTCGCGCATCCAGCCTTCCACGTCGTCGGGGATGCGGCGGTCGTCGCGGCGGATGGTACGGATCACGGGGCAGCGCTTGCGGCCGTGGTACTTGAAGCCGATCCGGCTGAGCATCGTCCCCGGCTCGGCGATGGCGCGCAGCAGGCACCAGGCCTCCACCATCCGCATCGCCTGGCGGTCCCAGCCGCCGCGCGCCGCCGCTTCCGCGCCGCGCCGCAGCGCGCCCGCCGCGGGGCCGAAGCGGCCGGCGATCAGGCGGACACCCTCGGGATCGGCGTTCAGCAGCTCGGCGACGCGCTTCTTCCGCAGCGCGGCCCCGTCCATGCGTCCGCCGGGAAGGAGGCCGTTGCTCAGCAGCTTGATGACGCCCTCCGCGCCCGGCCGCACGCGCCGGAAGCCGCGTGGGTCCATCTCGCACAGCGGCAGCAGGGTGCGCCAGCTCACCAGGGTGGAGCCCCGGAAGGTGGCGCGCTCCTTCACGTCGAGCTGGACGAGGTGGCGCGTCCCCGGGCCGAAGGCCAGCAGGTGCGGGCCCTGGGGAACGTGGCGGCAGGCGATCACGCGGTCCAGCCCGTGCTCCGCCGCCCAGGCGCGGAACTCCGCCTCGATGCCCGGCCAGCACCCCGGGTCCGCCAGCGAGTCCACGTCGCCGTGGCCCAGCAGCGCGGAATCGACGTTCTTCCACACCGCCCAGGTGGGAGAGCCCGCGGTCAGGCGCCGCAGCAGCGGCAGCCACATCTCCGTCCGCCCCGCCTCGCGGGGCGACTCGATCACACCAGCGCGCGGGCCTGCGCCAGCCAGCGCTCCGCTACCCGGTCCCATGACATCTCCTCCTTGACCAGGCGCGCCCCACGGCGCGCGATCTCCGCCATCTCCGGGCGCCGGAGGCGCCGCAGCCCCTCGGCCAGCCCCTCCGGCGTCGCGCGGGCCACCACGGCACCGCCCCGCTCCGCCAGGAAGCATCCCAGCGGGTACGGCGTGGCCAGCGTGGGCACGCCGGCCGCCACCGCCTCCGCCGTGGAGTTGCCGAACGCCTCCCAGCGGGAAGGATAGGTGAAGGCGGCGGCGTGCTCCATCAGCGCCCACTTCTCGTCGCCGTAGACCGGCTCGCCCACCGTGACCCAGCGCTCCAGCCCCAGCTCGCCGACGATCCGCGCCGTGCGTTGCTTGCCGCCGCGCCAGTCCGGGCCGTGTAGCCGCAGCGCGGGGCGCTCGTCCGCGGGAAGGAGCGCCAGGGCGCGGAGCAGGACGCCGAGCCCCTTGTGCTCGGGATCGAAGCGGCCGATCCACAGCACGTAGCCGCCGCTCCCGCCGTCCCACCGCACCCCCTCGGGGATGCGGACGCCGTTGGGGGCCACGATCACGGGGCCCGTCCACCCCAGCGCGGCCAGGTGCTTCGCCTCGGAGGGAAAGAAGGCGTGGATGGCCGCCGCCCCGCGAACCAGGGGGCTTTCCAGCAGCATCCACCAGGCGCGCTTGAGCGCCGGGCGGCGGTGGACGATGCCGGGATCGTACGCGCCCCGCGGCTCCAGCACGTAGGGGATGCCCCGGCCGCGCGCCACGGCCCCGGCAAAGGCGTTGTGCACCGTCCAGGCGGAATGCAGCACCAGCAGGTCCGCGCCGTCCAGCACCCGCTCCAGCCCGCGGGGCACGCGCCATCCCTCCGGCCCCGCGTGGCGCACGTCCACCCAGCGGACGCCGGGATCGGCCGGCGGAGGCACGCCGCCGTCGTGGGCGATCACCGCATCCACCCCGGCGCGCGCGAACGCCGCCGACCACCGCCGCACCGAGCCGGTGATCCCGCCGTCGCCCACCGCCGCGCGCGGATGGTAGCGCACGATCTTCATCGCTCCCTCGCTTCCTCTCCCCACCAGCAATCGTGTCCGCGCAAAGTGGATGGCGCGTCAGCAGAGCGCCGGGGCCAGCCCCCGTTCCTCCACCGGCTCCACCGCCTCCGCGTCCGTAACGGGATCCCATTGCCCCGGATGACGTCCCGCTCCTCCGGCGCGTAGACGGGCGCCAGGGCGCGGCGGTAGCCGGCCCAGCGCACCAGCCCCAGCGCCAGGAAGCCGAGCGGGACGGCGAAGACGCCCGTGGCCCCCGCGGTCCCGGCGATCCCCACCCGCAGCGCGCCGCCGGCGGAGTCGGCGCGGGCGATGGACCCCGCGCGCCCCGCGCCCAGCAGCTCCGAGCGGCCGGGGAAGACAGCGCCGTTCACCATCGCGGCGAGGATGGCGGCGGCCGCCACCCCGCCGACCGCGAAGGCGCGGGGGACCAGCTCCGGGAACGGGTTCAACGCCCAGTCGACGCTCACCAGCGCCAGCCACGCCGCCCCGCCGGCCAGGGTGAGCGCCTGGAAGCGCACCGCCACCCGCCGCGCCTCCACCCGGTCGCGGGCGCGGGCGGCGCGGACGGAGCGCGGGCCCAGCACGGCGGAGAGCCCGGTCGCCAGCACCAGCACGGGGTGGCCGATCACCCGCGCCGCCTCGGCGAAGCCCAGCGCCTCAGCGCCGCCCAGGTGCGCTGCCACCCCCGCCGCCGCGAACGCCGACGCCGGCCCGATCACCCCCGCCAGCAGCAGCCAGCGGCCGGAGCGCGCCAGCGCCCCCGCCCCCAGCTCCGGCGGCGCGGCACCGTCCTCCGCGCCGCGGAGAAGGAGGAGCCCTGCACCCAGCGACAGCGCGTTCGCCGCCGCCAGCGCGCCGAACGGGATCCAGGCGTCCTCGATCCCCAGGCGAAGCGCGAAGAGGACCGCAGCGGCGACAGCGGCGCACTGGATCGCCGAGACCAGCGCCGCCCCTTTCGATCTCCCGGCGACGTGCAGCATGCGCCGCAGGTGGTCCTGCACGGGCGACAGGAGGGTGCACGCGGCCGCCGTCGCCGTCAGCGCGAGGAGGGCGGGGCGGGGGATTCCCGGCGGCGCGCCCAAGAGCCAGGCGGGGAGCACCAGCGCCGCCAGCGCGGCGGCGGGCACCCCCGCCCGCAGCGAATGCGCAGCCAGCCCGGCCCGCCGTGCGCGCGGGAACCCCGTGGCGACGGTCTCGGCGGGGACGAACAGGAGCTGGGCGGGGACGACGGCGAGGAGGTTGAAGGCGGTGAAGGCCAGCGCGTACGCGCCCAGCGTCCGCGGCTCCAGCGCGCGAATGGCGAACAGGCCCACCGCGAAGGTGGCGAGCGAGGCAAGCCCCGCGTCCGCCACCCCGGCCGCCACCGCCGCGCGTCCCCCGCGCCCCACCGCCGCGCGAGTCATCCCGCGCCTCCCGCGCTCGCGGGGATCCCCGTCTTCTCCGCCTCCTCGTCCGCCACGACCGCCGGACAGCTCCCGCGGGCCAGGAGCCCCGTCTCGTCCGCTTCCGCCCGCCCGCCGGGGTCCAGGATGTCGAGCTGGGCCTGCAGGAGCCGCCGTTCGCCCTCGTCCGCGGGATGGCGGCGACGGAGCCGCGCGGCCCAGAAGGCGGCGGCCTCCGGCCAGCGGGCGCAGCGCCACCGCGCATGATCCACGCAATGGCTGCCGCGCAGTGCCGCCTCGGTGACCTGGTACAGGACCGCGTCGGCACCGGGCGGGCCCCAGCCGGCGCGCTCCCAGTCGTAGAGCAGCAGCCCGTGCCCGGGCGACTCCCGCAGGTTCCAGGGCGTCAGGTCGCCGTGCATCGGCGTCCAGCGCGAGGGGACGGAGAGGTCGCGCGGCAAGTCCGCCAGGGCGCCCCACACCGACGCGCACACCCGGTCCAGCCGTGGACTGCGGGGGACGTGGTGCGGGCCGGGGAGCGCGGAGAGCGCCAGCCACTCCCATTCCCCCGCAGTGCCGCGGTCCAGCAGCACGGGCGCGTGGAAGGCACGGGGCGCCGCGTGCTCCAGCCGGTCCAGCGCCTCCGCCTCACGCGCCAGCCCGGCTGACGGGGCGGGGCGCAGCTTGACGAAGGCGGCGGCGCTCCCGCCCTGCAGCAGGAGAAGGGCGAGCCCCGCGCGATGCGGCTGCCGGCGCTCCAGCACCGCCAGCGCATCGAAGCGGACCGTGCGGCGGCGGAGCGTCTCCAGCAGCGCCTCCCATTGCTCGTGGGCGAGCGGGGGATCCCACGCCTCCGGGTGGCCGGGGAGCCGCCCCGGCCCCAGCAGCCGCGCCCACCCCGCCGCGGCCGCGCGCGCCAGCCCCGCGCCGGGGCGGCAGCCGGCGTACGCCCCCAGCGCCGCCACCGCCGCCGCCGGCCCCGCGTCCAGGGGAAGGAGGAGCCCGCCGTGCTCCGGGGGAAACCGCTTCCAGCGTTCCATGTCGTCTCCGATCAGGGATCAGGGAATAGCCTGCCCCCCACCCCACCACTCCCCTTCATCCCTTCACCCCTTCACCTTGTCACTCCATCACCCCCGCCCCGCACCAGCGCCGCCACCTCCGCGACCACGCAGTTGAGCGGGCGCGCGCCGTCCACCACTCGCGCGCGAGGCAGTGTCCCGGCCAGCGCCAGGTACGCCTGGCGCGCCGCCGCGGACTCGGCGGGCGCTACCTCCGCCTTGCGCGCCTGCAGCAGCTCCGCAGGCGCGTCCAGCACCACGAACAGGTCGGGCGCGGGGACGCGGCGGCCCACCCAGCGGGCCAGCCACGCCGGCCCGCCGTAGCGGTAGCGGCGTGGGTCCGCGAGCAGGTCGTGGTAGTAGCGGTCGAAGATCACCAGCCAGCCGCGCCGCACCGCCGGCCGCACCCAGCGGCGGTGGCCGGCGCGGAAGCGGACGAAGTCGAGCGCCAGCTTGAGCACCGACGCCGGGCCCGAGCGGGGCGGCAGCGCGTGCGGCCGTTCCACCGCGACCCCGGTGCCCCAGCGCGCCTGCGGCCGGAAGTGCCGCGCCTCCACGCCCGCGAAGTCGTCCACGAGCGCGCGGGACACGCCGGCCAGCACGCTGCTCTTGCCGCACCCGTCCGGGCCCAGCAGCACCACGAACCGCCCGCGCACGCTCATGCCGCCCCCGCCAGCTCCAGCTCGGCCAGCCGCGTCCCCTGCCGGTGCACGTCGTACCAGCGGATGGTCTCCGCCAGCCCCTCGCGCAGCGGCGTGGCGGCCGTGAAGCCGAAGCGCGCCCGCGCGCGCCGGGTGTCCAGCCGCCGCCGGGGCTGGCCATCCGGGTGCCGGGAATCGAAGACGATGCGGCCGGTGAAGCCGGTGAGCTCCGCCACCAGCGCGGCCAGGTCGCGGATGGAGATTTCCTCCCCCGTCCCCAGGTTCACCGGCTCCGCGCCGTGGTAGTGCTCGGCGGCCAGCAGGACGCCGCGCGCCGCGTCTTCCACGTGCAGGAACTCGCGGGTGGCCGCGCCCGTCCCCCACAGCGCCACCTCGTCCGCGCCCGTGTCGCGCGCCTCCAGCATGCGCCGGATGAGCGCGGGGATGACGTGCCCGCTGTCCAGGTCGAAGTTGTCGCGCGGCCCGTACAGGTTCACCGGCAGCAGGTAGATGCCATCGAAGCCGAACTGCTCGCGGTACGCCTGCAGCTGCACCAGCAGCGCCTTCTTGGCGATCCCGTACGGCGCGTTGGTCTCCTCCGGGTAGCCGTTCCACAGGTCCTCCTCGCGGAACGGCACCGGCGTGTCGCGGGGGTAGGCGCAGATGGTGCCCACCTGCACGAACTTCTCGACGTCCCGCCGGCGGGCCTCCTCGATCATCAGCGCGCCCATCATCAGGTTGTCGTAGAAGAAGGTGCCGGGGCTGGCGCGGTTGGCGCCGATGCCGCCCACGCGCGCGGCCAGGTGGATCACCAGGTCGGGGAGGGCGTCGTCGAACAGCCGGGCGACCGCGTCCTGGCGGGTCAGGTCGTAGCGCCAGCTGCGCGGAACGACCACGCCGGTGCACCCCAGCGCCTGCAGGTGCTCCACCACGTGCGAGCCCAGGAAGCCGCTGCCGCCGGTGACCAGCACCCGCCGGTGGCGCCAGAACTCCGGGTCTAGCCGGCCGGCGCGGGCGCTCTCCGCAGACGCCGGCCAGGGCGGCCCGTGCGGATGCAGGGTGTGGGCGGCCGTCTCCGTGGGATCGTAGTGGGGGTCGTAATGGAGGTTCATGAGTCCGTCTCCTGTGTCCGAACGGGTGCGCCCGCCCTCCACCCGCGCCGGGCGAGCTGCAGCGCGAAGAACGCCGCGAACCTCGGGTTGTGCGCCAGGTACCGCCGCCAGAGCCGCCGCGGCTCGGCGGCCAGGCGAAACGCCCACTCCAGCCCCAGCCGCCGCAGCAGCGGCGGCGCCTGCGGCTTGCGGCCGGAGAGGAAGTCGAACGCCGCCCCCACCCCCAGCATCACGGCCGGCAGGCGTCCCCGCTCCGCCGCCATCCACCGCTCCTGCTTCGGGCATCCCAGCCCGACGAAGAGGATGCGCGCCCCGGAGGCGGCGATCTCCCGCCGCACGGCCGCCCGCTCATCGTCCGAGAGAGGCCGGAACGGAGGGCTGGCGCGATGGACGACGGCGAGGCCGGGAAGCCACCGCGCGAGGGCCGTCTCCAGCCCCGCGAGCGCCTCCGGCGTGCCGCCGTACAGTCCGACGGGGATCCCCTCCGACTCCGCCCGCGCGCACACCGCCAGCATCAGCTCCGGCCCGTAGACCCGCCGCGCCCCGCGAACGCCGAGCAGCCGGAGCGCCCATACCAGCGGCATGCCGTCGGCGGCCACCAGGTCGGCGCCGTTGACGACGGACCGGAACGCCGGGTCGTCGTGCCCCTCCATGACCATGTGCACGTTGGCGGCGCAGACGTAGCGCGATTCCCCGCCCCGCGCCCAGCGGCACACGCGTTCCGCCGCGGTGCCACAGTCCGCCGCATCCACCCGCGTCCCCAGTATCCACCGTCGTTCCATCATCTCCTCCCGCGTCCGCTCACGCACTTTCGCACTGTCGCACTTTCGCACTCTTCACATCGCCCCGTGGCCGCGCAGCACCGCCGGAACGGTCGCAGCCAGGATGCGCAGGTCCAGCCTCAGGCTCCACCCGTCCACGTACTGCAGGTCCATGGCGATCAGGTCGTCGAATCCCACCGCCGAGCGTCCCTGCACCTGCCACAGCCCGGTGAGGCCGGGCGGCGCGCTGAAGCGGCGCATCAACCACGGCTCGTCGAAGCGCGCCACGTCGCGCACGGGGAGCGGGCGCGGGCCCACCAGCGACATTTCGCCCCGCAGCACGTTCCACAGCTGCGGCAGCTCGTCCAGCGACGCGCGGCGGAGCAGCCGCCCCACGCGGGTGACGCGGGGATCGTCGTGGATCTTGAAGAGCGCGCCGTCCGCCTGGTTCTTCGCCTCCAGCTCCGCCTGCCGGGCGTCGGCGTCCGCCTGCATCGTGCGGAACTTCCAGACGCGGAAGCGGTGGCGGTGCAGCCCGTAGCGCTCCTGCGCGTAGAGAACGGGGCCTGGCGAGTCCAGACGGACCGCGAGCGCGATCAGCGCCATCAGCGGCGCGGCGAGCGGGAGCGCGACAACGGAGACCGCCACGTCCAGCGCGCGCTTGGCCAGCCGCCGCGGGTCGTCGGGAAAGGTCTTGAGCGTCACCGATCCACCACGCTCAATGCGCGGGCGCGCGGTGGAGAACTGGAAGAGGTCGGCGAAGTAGCGGGACTCCGTGCCGGTGCGCTCGCAGGCGGTGATGAGTGCCTGCACGTCGGCGTAGCGGGAGCGGACGGGGAGGGTGATCAGCACCTCGTCCGGATCCATCCGCATCAGCACCCGCTCGGCGTCGTCCGCCCCGCCCAGCCGCCGGAGCCCCGTCGCGCGCGCGAAGTCGCCGCCGCCGTCGTCCAGGAAGCCGAAGACCTCGATCCCCAGGTCGGGGCGCTCCCGCACCTCGCGCCACAGCTCCAGCGCGCGCGGGCCGCTCCCGGCGATCACCACCTTGCGCGGCGCCCGCCGGTGCAGGCGGCCTTCGCGAACGCGCAGCAGGGCGCGCAGGGCCAGCATGGCCGCCGCGGAGGCGGGCCAGAAGACCAGCAGGTCGTGGAGGTCCAGTGAGTCGCCCAGCGGCAGGAAGGCGGCGCCGACAGGAAGCAGCGCTCCCAGCGTGGCCGCCTGGACGACGCGCCCTGCCTCCGTCGCCGACCCGGGGACCAGGCCGCGATC
>DASTNU010000399.1:0-5919 GCA_035720605.1 Longimicrobium sp.
AGCTCGCATGCTGGCGAGCTGGAGTGTGCGCTTGTGAAGATCGATCGCGTGAAGCATCACCATCGGAGCCTCCGTTGCTGAGGGTGAATGTGACTCCTCAGCCTCGCTCCGGCTGCTTCGTTCTGGAAGTATCAGAGGAAGAAATCCCCTCTGCGTCCTCTTGGCTTCTCGCCTCGCGTGAAGCGCCTTCGAGGCGGTCAGCTTGACTGGGCCTCGGGACGACGGCGCGCGCGGGAGCGGCGCTTGAACAGCGTGGCCGTCTGCACCGAGAACGCCGCCGCGATCCGGTCCAGCGTGTCGACCGTGACGTTGGCCCGCGCGGACTCGATCTGCGCGATTCGTGGCTGTGACGTGCCTACCCGCCGGGCGAGCTCCGTCTGTGTGATCCCGGCGCGCACCCGCAGTCGGGATACGTTTCGCGCGATCACCAGCCTGCTGCCCATGGCCGCCTCGGCTCGCGCGATCTCGGGAAATTCGCGGCGCAGGGCAGCGAACACCTCACGGGCATCCTTCCCGGGGAGTTTCACCTTTCTCATTCGTCTCTCCCTTCCGGTTCTCCGAAGTACCGGCGCCGCAGTGCATACGCGGCATCGATAAAGGCGTTGAGGCGAGCTTTGCCCTTCAGCTTTGATTTCTTTTCGATCGCCGTAATGTAGAGCCGTCGTCCCCGGCGGCCGGTACGCCAGAAGAAGAACAGCCTGTAGCCTCCACCGAGATCGCGGATCTCACCGATGTGCCGACGCTGGTCCAGCACCTTGATCAACCCGCTGTGCACGGAGAGGATCCAGCCGTTCTCGACCACATGCGCCATCGTGTCTTCGATGGAGCCCAGCCGCTCTGCGTCCAGCCTGGCAATCTTTCCCAACGACTTTTCGGCGCCAGGAAGAAGGCGGATATTGCAGTCATCGTTCGTCAAATGCCTGTCTCACGATACAATATGTGATATAGGGACGCAAGGCCGTCGATTTCCCGATCACCGGGAACGCGAGCTTGCGATGAGGAGACGATGTCGGAAAGTCGAGAGAACGTAGATCAGCCGTTCAAAGCCCCGATAGCGCCGGGAAAAAACCGGCAGCGGGGGTGGAGCGAAGGGAGCGGGCCGTTCTGGCCAGAGGCGCGCTCGATGTGGGCGCGTTGAAGGCGGAGGGAGGTCTGGTTATATTACAAGGCTGCATTCTGAACGGACGATTCCGACCCGCAAAGCCCAGATCCCGGAGGAAGCCCGATGGCGGGGCATAGCAAGTGGAAGCAGATCAAGCACAAGAAGGCGCTCACGGACAGCCGGCGCGCCGCCACCTGGACCAAGATCATCCGTGAGATCACGGTGGCGGCCAAGGCGGGCGGGGGAGACCCCACCGGCAACCCGCGACTGCGCCTCGCCATGGACACGGCCCGCGCGGCCAACATGCCCAACGAGAACATCGAGCGCGCCGTCAAGAAGGGCACCGGCGAGCTGGAGGGCGTGAGCTACGAGGAGATCACCTACGAGGCGTACGGGCCGGGCGGCGTGGCGATCATGATCGAGTCGCTCACCGACAACGGCAACCGCACCGTGGCCGACATCCGCCGCTGGCTAAGCCGCAACGGCGGCAACCTGGGCACCACCGGCTCCGTGGCCTGGATGTTCGACCGCCGCGGCCAGATCACCATCGACGGCGAGAAGTACGACGAGGACACGGTGATGGAGGCCGCGCTGGAAGCCGGGGCGCTGGACGTGGAGAGCGACGAGGGCGTGCACACGGTCTACACCGAGGTGGCCGACTTCAACGCCGTGCAGGACGCGCTGCGGGAGAAGGGGATGGAGTGGGACGAGGCCGAGCTGGCCATGATCCCCCGGACCGAGGTGCGCGTGGAGGGCCCCGATGCCGACCAGCTGGTGAAGCTGCTGGAGCTGCTGGAAGACCTGGACGACGTCCAGAAGGTGTACACCAACGCCGACGTCGACACCGACAGCCTGGCCGAGGTCTGAGCTTGCTTTCCGGCGCCGCGGGCCCGTCCGCCGCACCGGAGCGCGGCCCCGCGGCCTCCGTGGTGCTGGGGGTGGACCCCGGCACCGCGGTCACCGGGTACGGCGTCGTTCGCCGCGGGGCGGACGGCGCCCTGTCGCTCCTGGAGTGCGGCGTGATCCGCACCGACGCGCGCGCCCCCCTTCCCGAGCGCCTGCGCGACATCCACCTGGGCATCGTGGAAGTCATCGCCCGCACCTCGCCGGCGATCCTGGCGGTGGAGGGGGTGTTCTACGCCAAGAACGCCCGCACCTCCGTGGTCCTGGGCCACGCCCGCGGCGCGGTGCTGCTGGCGGCGGCGCTCAACGGCCTCGCGGTGGCCGAGTACCCGCCCGCGGAGGTGAAGTCCGCCGTGGTGGGCGCGGGGCGGGCCACCAAGGACCAGGTGGGGCTGATGGTGCAGCGCCTGCTCAAGCTGCGCGAGGTTCCCCGGCCGCACGACGCGGCGGACGGCGTGGCCATCGCGCTCACCCACTGCTTCCGCGGCTTCGGTCCCGCCGCGCAGGCGCGTCCCTTCAACCTGCGGCAGATGATCGAGAACTCCGGAGGACGCCGTTGATCTCGCGCGTGCGGGGCGAGCTGATCGTCCGCGACCTGGAGCGGGTGGAGGTGATGACCCAGGGCGGCGTGGGCTACGAGATCGCCATCCCCACCACCGTCTTCGAGCGCCTGCCGCGCCTGGGCGAGCAGGTGACCATCCGCACCTACCACCTGGTGCGCGAAGACGCGGTGATGCTCTTCGGGTTCCTGGACGAGACGGAGCGGACCGTCTTCACCCGGCTGCTGACGATCAACGGCGTGGGGCCGCGGCTGGCGCTGGCGCTGCTTTCCGCGCTGACGGCCGAGCAGGTGGTGCGCGCGGTGCGCAACCGCGACGCGGCGGTGCTGACGGCGGTCAGCGGGGTGGGGAAGAAGACGGCGGAGCGCATCGTCCTGGAGCTCACCGGCAAGCTGGACGACCTGGCCTTCGCGCCCTCCGCGCTGGGCCAGCGCGCGCCCGCCGCGGAGGAGGCGCTGCGCGCGCTCACCGCGCTGGGCGTGACCGTGAGCGACGCCGACCGCGCCGTGCGCGCTGCCATCCAGGAGAAGGGCAGCCTCTCCGCGCCCGACCTGATCCGCGAGGCGCTGGCGCGGATCAAGTAAGCCCGCATCCGCCGGCCGCTCGCTGCAACCCGCACGATCCTGCGCCCGTATCACGCCCCGCGCGGCGCCTTTGCCGCGCGCCGGACCCGACTCCCCCACGCTGACCCCTGAGCCCGTGATCCACCCTCCCGCACCCCCGGTTCCCGTCGCGCCTCCCGCGCCCGCGGCCCTTGCACCACCCGTTGCGCCCGCCGCGGAGGCGGGGCCGCGCTGGCAGCCGGCGGCCGTGGCGGGGGTGGCGTTCGGCGGGGCCGCGGTGCTGAACCTGGGCTGGATTCCCGGCGTGGTGGTCTCGCACTGGGTGCCGCTGTTCCTGCTCGCGTCGGGGTGCATGGCCGCGCTGCGGATCCGGCGCGCCGGCGTTCGCCGCGAGCTGCGCAGCCATGCGGCGGCGAAGATCGCGCAGTTCGGCGGCGGCGTGTACGGCGCGATGGCCGCGGCGACGCTGGTGCAGCTGGAGACGGCGGACCTGGTGGACGACGTCGCATCCGCCGGCTCGCTGTCGAAGTTCATCGCCCTGGTGGACGTGGACTGGATGATGGCGCAGCTGATGGAGTCCATCGGCTTCGCGGTCAGCGCGGCGACGTGGCCCTGGCACTGGTTCGGAACGTACGGCTTCGTGGCCGTCGGCCTCGGGTACGGGGTGGACGCGCTGCTGAAGTCCGCCTCCCCCCGCTACCGCGCGCTGCGCGAGAAGCTGGCGGTGCCGGCCGGCGCCTGAACGGGCTCCGCGACCCGCATCGACGACGGCCCTTCCGCGCACAGGGAGGGCCGTCCTGCTTTTCCGCCGAGGGGGTTCCCGGAATCATCCGGGACCGTCTTCCTGAGAGGGTGTTGCTGAACCTCCCGCCGACGATCGTCTTCCCGAGGGAGCGGATACGATTAAACCGAAGTAATGCAAGCGTTTGCGCGCGACCGAAGGATCTTCTCTCCGCGAGCGAGGGGCAGGACCGGCGGCAGAAATTCAGCCCCTGCGATTTGCCGGCAAGATCCTTCGGTCGGCGCCAAAGTACTGAGTGGACTGAAGTTACACGCGGCGCCTCCCTCAGGAAGACAACCGGCCGCGCGAGGTTCAGCAACACACCCTCTCCGGAAGACAACGTTCGTAGCGGCGGAGCTCTGAGGATCGCAGCGCCCACCGAGGCGAGTGTGGCACGCGCCGAACAAAGTCCGTACATTGTGGCGCGCGAGCATCCGGCTTCCCCGACCATCGACCGATGTCACAGCAGCAGCCCCGCTCCGAGATCACCACGCCCGAGCCGCTCGCGGACGAGGAAACCGCGGAGCTCAGCCTGCGCCCGCAGCGGCTGGCGGAGTTCATCGGCCAGGACAAGGTCAAGGAGTCGCTGCAGATCGCCATCGACGCGGCGCTCAACCGCCGCGAGCCGCTGGACCACACCCTCTTCTACGGCCCGCCCGGGCTGGGCAAGACCACGCTGGCGCTGCTGATGGCGCGCGAGCTGGGCGTCAACATCAAGATCACCGCCGCGCCGGTGCTGGAAAAGCCGGCGGACCTGGTCCGCGAGCTCACCACGCTGCGCGAGGGCGACATCCTCTTCATCGACGAGATCCACCGGCTGCGGCCCATCATCGAGGAGTTCCTGTACCCGGCGATGGAGGACTGGCGGATCGACGTGCGCCTGAGCGACGGGCCGCACGCGCAGATGCTCTCCATGCCCATCGAGCGCTTCACCCTCATCGGCGCGACCACGCGGTACGGGCTGCTCACGCCGCCCATGCGCGCCCGCTTCGGCATCGTGCAGCGGCTGCACTACTACCCGGTGGCGGACCTGGCCGTGGTGGTGGCGCGCACGGCCGAGATCCTGGGGGTGGGGTGCGACAGGGACGGGGCGATGGAGATCGCGCGGCGCTCGCGGGGCACGCCGCGCGTCGCCAATCGCCTGATGCGCCGCGTGCGCGACTACGCCCAGGTGCGCGCCGACGGCCACATCGACAAGCAGGTGGCCGACGCGGCGCTGCAGATGCTGGACGTGGACGAGTTCGGCCTGGACGACATGGATACGCGCGTCCTGCGCTCGCTGATCGAGCAGTTCGGCGGCGGGCCGGTGGGATTGAACACGCTGGCCGTGGCGCTGGGGGAGGACGCGGGGACGCTGGAGGAGGTGTACGAGCCGTTCCTGATCCAGAACGGGTTCCTGATGCGCACGCCGCGCGGCCGCGTGGCCACCGCGCTGGCCTACCGCCGCTTCGGCTACGCGCCCCCGGTGGACGGGCAGCCCGGCCTCCCCGGCCTGGGCCGCGACGCCCGCCCCGCCCAGCCCGGCCTGTTCGACGCGTGAGCGAACGCGGCCTGCGCACCTCGGACTTCGACTTCCACCTTCCGCCGGAGCAGGTCGCGCAGACGCCGGCGGCGCGGCGGGACGCGTCGCGCCTGCTCGTGGTCGACCGCGCGTCCGGCGAGCTGCACCACCGCGTCTTCTCCGATCTCGTCGAGTACGTCCCCGCGGGCGACGCGCTGGTGCTGAACGAGACGCGCGTCTTTCCCGCGCGCCTCCTCGGCCGCAAGTCGACTGGCGCGGCGGCGGAGGTGCTGCTCCTGCACCCGCACGCCGGCGAAGAGAAAGTGTGGACGGCGCTCGTTCGCCCCGGCGGCAAGCTCAAGCCGGGGCGCACGGTGGAGATCGGCCCGGAGCTGGCGGTGGAGATCGTGGACTCCACCCCCGGCGGCGAGCGCATCGTGCGGCTGGTGACGCCGCTGGGGCTCACGGAGGCGCTGGACCGCTACGGCGAGGTGCCGCTGCCGCCGTAC
>DASTNU010000400.1:0-8842 GCA_035720605.1 Longimicrobium sp.
CGGTGTCGCTGGATGGCACGCGCTTCCGTCTCGACTCCGCGCGCTGGGGATCGTGTCCGGTGCGCATCCCGCTGATCGGCGCGCACCAGGCGCGCAACGCGGCGCTCGCGGCGGAGCTGCTGGGCCTGCTGCCGGATGACCTGCGCCCGTCGTGGGAGGCGATCGAGGCGGGGTTCGCGGAGGTGCGCTGGGCGGGGCGGATGCAGGTGGTGCGGCAGCGCGGGACCACGTGGATCTTCGACGTGGCGCACAACCCCGCCGGCGTGCAGGCGCTGGTGGATGCGCTCGATACGCTGGACTACCCGCGTCCTCTGGCGCTGGTGGCGGCGATCCTCGCGGACAAGGAGTGGGACGAGATGCTGCCGCCGCTACTGCAGCGAGCCGACGCCGCCATCCTGACCATCGCCCCCACCTCCCCCGAATCGCGCCGCTGGGACCCGGAGCAAGTCGCCACCTCGCTCGCCGCGCAGATCCCCATCCGCGTGATCCCCGACCTCCCCGACGCCCTGATGCGCGCGGAAACGCTGGCGCCGCACGGCACCATCCTGGTCACCGGCTCCGTCCACACCGTCGGCGACGCGCTGGCGGCGCTGGAGATGCCGGTAGTGTGACGGCGCAAGACGGAACGCGCGCTGCCGAGTCGTTTATCGGGTCGTGGAGGCAGAACCAGGAGACCGGCACCGGCCCGCAGGCGTCGCTCCGCGCCGGGGTGGATGCGCAGTCCATCGGGCCGCTGGGAGTACGCCTCGAGCTTGCGCGGCGGTTCGCGTGGACGGACACGCCGCACGGATCTCCCCTGCACGCGGACATGCTTTCCCTGGGTGCCCGGTTCGCGCTCCGGCGTTGAGCCGCGCGCCGGAATCCAACCCAGGCCGTGATGGGAGGCCCCGCGCATCTGCGCGGCTTCTCGTTTGATGGGGGGGATGATCGTCAGCCGAGCGGGACGAACTGCACGCGGTCGTCGGCGGTAACCTCGCAGCGGTAGGGATGCAGGCGCACCTTCACGCCGGGGGCGAAGCCGTTGCGGACGAGGTCCGTGGCATCCTGCTCCTGCCGGGCGCGGACCTGCGCGGGCGAGTCGTGGGGAAAGCGGCGCCGGTAGTCGCCGCAGGTGGCGTCCGGCGGGCCGTCGGCGGCGGGGCCGTGGAAGATGAGGTAGACCTCGTCGATCCCGTGCGCCTCGACGAGGAACGCGCACTCGCGGCGAAGCTGGTCCGCGCGCATGAAGTTGTCCACGCCCGACGCCAGCGCGCCGGGCCCGCCGGGCGCGAACACCCGGTCGTAGTGCGTGATGCCCAGACGGTGGAGAAAGTCGTCCGTGTGGCTTTGCAGGCGCCCATCGGAGCACGCGACCACCAGCACCGACGGCCGCTCCTCCCGCCATGGCAGCCCGGAGACGAATGGTCGCGAATCTGTCGAAGTGAGTGCAGCGGGCATGACTCCGTCGTTCATCGTGGGAGGATCATCTACATCGGTCATCGTTCGCATGCGGCCACGTACGCGATCGCGCGAAAGCCGGTTTCGCAAGTCAGGGTTGAGGATGACACGGTTGCGTAACGCCTGAGGTAGGCCTCACCCGCGCAGTTGAAGCCCCGCACGCTTCGCGCTTCCGCGGTCACATCCCGAGGGCGGGATTTCGATGCGTCGGCTGGCCACCAGGTACGGCGAGTAGGTTCCTCAGTCGACGCCAGAGATTCTGCCATGGGAAGGTGACGGGCGGCGCCTCCTTCGGAATGACAGTCTCGTGCTCGTTGGTTACGCGCAGTTGAAGCCCCGCGCAGTTTGCGGGGCTTTCCGCTTTCGTTGCGGCGGGTTCACCCGCTCAGGCTGGATGCCGGCGCCGCGGGAGGAGACGCTGCTGCCAGCTATTCCCTGTTCCCTATTCCCTATTCCCTACTCCCTGGCAGTTCCGCTACATTCCGCGGCTATGTCGAACACGAGCTTTCAGGCACTTCCCGGCTTCCGGGACTTCTATCCCGACGACTTCGCCGTCCGCGCGCACATCATGCGGACGTGGCGCGAGGTCGCGCGCCGCTACGGCTTCCAGGAGTACGACGGGCCGCCGCTGGAGCCGCTGGAGCTGTACACGGAGAAGTCCGGGCCGGAGATCGTGCAGCAGCTGTACAACTTCACCGACAAGGGCGGCCGCGAGGTGGCGCTGCGGCCGGAGATGACGCCCACCCTGGCGCGCATGGCCGGCGCCCGCGCGGGCGGGCTGCGCAAGCCCATCAAGTGGTTCAGCATCCCGCAGCTCTTTCGCTACGAGCGGCAGCAGCGCGGGCGCCTGCGCGAGCACTTCCAGCTGAACCTGGACGTCATCGGCGAGGAGGATCCCGCCGCCGACGCGGAGCTGCTCGCCGCCGCCATCGACATGCTGCGCGCCTTCGGCCTCACCGAGCGCGACTTCGTGGCCCGCGTAAGCGACCGGCGGCTGCTGCGGGCGCTGCTGCTGCACGCGGGCGTGCCGGAGGAGCGGCTGGTGCTGGTGTACAACATCGTGGACAAGCTGGAGCGCGAGACCCGCGAGGCCATTGCGAAGCGCCTCCGCGACGAGGCGCAGCTGGCGGACGACGCCATCGACCACACCCTCGACGTCTTTCGCCACACCGACTTCGACGCGGTGCGCGCGGCGTACGGCGAGACGGAGGGGGTGGCGCCGGAGATCGAGCGGATGGGCGAGATCTTCGGCCACCTGCGGGCGATGGGGCTGATGGACTACGTCCGCTTCGACCTTTCCATCGTGCGCGGGCTGGCGTACTACACGGGGATCGTCTTCGAGCTGTTCGACGCGCGCGGCGAGCTGCGCGCCATCTGCGGCGGTGGGCGGTACGACAACCTGCTCCGGCAGATGGCGGGGGTGGAGCTGCCCGCGCTCGGCTTCGGGATGGGCGACGTGGTGCTGCGCGAGCTGCTGAGCGACCGCGGCCTCCTTCCCGGGACGGGGCAGGCGCTGGACTACTACCTGATCGCCGTCACGCCCGAGCAGCGGCCGGAGCTGCTGGCGCTGGCGCACCGGCTGCGCGACGCGGGCGCGTCGGTGGACTACGCGCTCAAGCAGCAGGGGGTGGGCAAGCAGTTCAAGAACGCCTCCGCCCTGGGCGCGCGCCGCACGGTCGTCCTGGGTCCGGACGAGGTGGCGGAGGGCGTGGCCGTGGTGAAGGACATGGAGAGCGGGCACGAGTCGCGCATCCCCCTCGCGGAGCTGGGCCGACCGTGACGCCCGCGCCGGCCGTCCGCCGAGGCGCGCTGGCGCGGGCACAGGGAGTGCGCCGGAGGGTTATCCTTCTGGTGGACTGGAGCTGCTGTTCTGCGTCGCACAGGTGAACCATGGCCACTCAGCTACGGACGATGACGGCCGACGAGCTGCTGGCGATGCCCGACGATGGCATCCGCCGGGAGCTGGTCGAGGGGGAGCTTCGCGAGATGACGCCTGCGGGCTGGCAGCACGGACGGATCGCCGGGAACATCGCGGGAGAGCTGCGCGCGTACATCCGGGCGCACCGGCTGGGCGTGATGGCGACGGCCGAAGCGAGCTACCGCCTATCCACTGATCCCGACACCGTGCGCATCCCCGACGTGTCGTTCGTGCGCCAGGAACGGGTCGACGAGATCGGCGATCCGGTCGGGTACTGGCCGGGCGTCCCCGATCTTGCGTTCGAGGTGATCTCGCCGAACGACCGGTACAGCGACGTGCGCGCAAAGGTGGATGAGTATCTCGCCGCCGGCACGCCGATGGTGGTCCTGGTCGATCCGCGGAACCGCGAGGTGGTCGTGTTCCGCGCATCCGGTGCGCGGCTCGAGCTCACTGAAGACGACGTGCTGGAAGGCGGAGACGTGGTGCCGGGATGGAGGCTGCCGGTGCGCGACATCTTTGGCTGAGACGCACGTCAGGCGGGAAAACGATTTCTGCAGTCGCAGAGGCAAAGATGGCCACTGAGCTTCGGACCATGACGGTCGACGAGCTTCTGGCGATGCCGGAGGATGGCATGCGCCGCGAGCTCGTGGCGGGAGAGCTTCGGGAGATGACTCCGGTTGGACGCCCACACGCGAGGACTCATCAGCGGATCAACCGTTCGCTGGATGCGCACGTGCTTGAGCGCGGGCTGGGCGAAGTCTATAGCGAGTATGGGTACGTGCTGGAGAGCGAACCCGCGACCGTACGAGCTCCCGACCTGTCGTTCGTCCGCACCGATCGACTGGGTGAAAGCTCCGACCAGGGCTACTTCGTCGGGGTGCCTGATCTGGCGATCGAAATCGTCTCACCCAACGATCGCCTGAGTGAGGTGCGCGCGAAGGTCAAGGAGTACCTCGATGCGGGTACGCCGATGGTCATCGTCGCCGATCCACAAAACCGGGACGTGCTGGTGTATCGCTCCGGAGGCGCTCCGCTCGAGCTGAGCGGGACCGATATCATCGACGGCGGGGACGTGGTGCCGGGGTGGAGGCTGCCGGTGCGCGACATCTTTGGCTGAGACGGGCACGATCCGGGTGTGAACCACGGATCCGCCGCCCGCGCGGCGGGTCCTTCTACTATCTACGGACACATGGCTAACGAAAAAGCGCTTACGACCCAGGCCGAGGACTTCAGCGCCTGGTACAACGAGGTGGTGCTCAAGGCGGAGCTCGCCGACTACTCGCCCGTGCGCGGCTGCATGGTCATCCGTCCCTACGGCTACCGGCTGTGGGAGCTGATGCGCGACCGGCTGGACCTGCGCTTTCGCGAGACGGGTCACCAGAACGCGTACTTTCCCCTCTTCATCCCCCAGAGCTTTCTGGAGCGCGAGGCGGCGCACGTGGAGGGGTTCGCCAAGGAGGCGGCCATCGTCACCCACACGCGCCTCAAGGCCACCGACGACGGCAAGCTGATCCCCGACCCCGCCAGCAAGCTGGAGGAGCCGCTGATCGTGCGCCCCACCTCGGAGACCATCATCTACGAGATGTTCGCCAAGTGGGTGCAGAGCTACCGCGACCTTCCCCTGCTGTACAACCAGTGGGCCAACGTCGTCCGCTGGGAGATGCGCACGCGGCTCTTTCTGCGCACCACCGAGTTCCTGTGGCAGGAGGGGCACACCGCCCACGCCAGCCACGACGAGGCGGAAGAAGAGGCGCTGCGCATGCTGGGCGTCTACCGCGAGTTCATGGAGGACTACCTGGCGATGCCCGTCGTCGTCGGGCAGAAGAGCGAGAGCGAGCGGTTCGCCGGCGCGCTGCGCACCTACACGTGCGAGGCGATGATGCGCGACAACCGCGCGCTGCAGAACGGCACCTCGCACAACCTGGGGCAGAACTTCGCCAGGCAGTTCGAGCTCCGCTTCGCCTCGGAGTCGGGCCAGGAGGAGTACGCCTGGAACACCTCCTGGGGGGTCAGCACGCGCATGGTGGGCGGCCTGGTGATGACGCACGGCGACGACGCGGGGCTGGTGATGCCCCCCCGCGTGGCGCCCATCCAGGTGGTGATCGTCCCCATCTACCGCAAGGAGGACGAGCGCGAGCTGGTGCTGGGCAAGGCGCGCGAGATCGCCGCGGCGCTGGGCGCCGTGCGCACCCACGTGGACGACCGCGACAAGCTCACCCCCGGCGCCAAGTTCTTCGAGTGGGAGATGAAGGGCGTGCCCTTCCGCATCGAGGTGGGCCCCAAGGACATCGCGAAGGGGCAGGTGGTGCTGGCCCGCCGCGTCCCCGGCGAGGGCGAGGACCGCAAGCAGTTCCTTCCCGAGGCGGAGGTGGTGGAGTCGCTGCCCCGGCGCCTGGACGAGTACCACCACTTCCTGATCGAGCGCGCCCGCCGCCGCCGCGAGGAGAACTCGCACCGCGGGGTGGACTCGTACGAGCGGCTGCGCGAGATCATGGAGGGGCCGGGCGGGTTCGTCTACGCCGGGTGGTGCGGCTCGCCGGAGTGCGAGGAGAAGGTGAAGGAGGAGACGAAGGCCACCATCCGCTGCCTTCCCTTCGAGGAGTTCCGCTCCGACCCCGCCCCCGCGAAGTGCCTGGTCTGCGGCGCGGACGCCGCCGCGGAGGTGGTCTGGGCCAGGGCGTACTGAGCGGAGGAGATGGGAAGGGCCGCCCCGGGAGAAGCGGGGCGGCCTTTCCCATTCCCGCGCAGGGATGCACATTGCCGCGCGGCTCGGATCGTGCGCGTTCGTCGAGGTGCATCGACAGGTCCACCGAAAAGCGGAGGACGGGTTGGAGGATACGGCTATCGCGGGGGTGGCGGAGGCCTTTCCCCGCGTGAACGGCGTGCTGCACTGCGAGGACGTGCCGCTCACGGAGCTGGTGGCCCGCTGGGGCACGCCGCTGTACGTCTACAGCCAGGGCGCCATCCGCGAGCGCTACCGCGAGCTGGACGAGGCGCTCTCTCCGGTGCCGCACCTGATCGCCTACTCGGCGAAGGCCAACGGCAACCTGGCCGTGCTGCGCACCCTGGCGGAGCTGGGCGGCGGGTGCGACATCGTCTCCGCCGGCGAGCTGCACCGCGCGCTGCTGGCGGGAATTCCCAGCGAGCGCATCGTCTTCAGCGGGGTGGGAAAGACGGTGCACGAGCTGGCCGCGGGGCTCTCCGCGGGAATCTACGCCTTCAACGTGGAGTCCGAGGGCGAGCTGTGCGCCCTTTCCGACATGGCGTGCGCCATGAACCTGCGCGCGCCGGTGGCGCTGCGGGTGAATCCCGACATCCACACCCCCACGCCGCACGCCTACACCCGCACCGGCCACGCCGCCACCAAGTTCGGCATCGCGGCGGCGCGGGCGCGGGCGCTGTACAGCATCGCCGCCAAGATGCCGGGAATCCGGCTGCGCGGCATCGACGTGCACATCGGCTCGCAGATCCTGGAGGTGGCGCCGTTTCGCGAGGCGCTGGAGTACGTGCTGGACCTGGCGCACGACCTTCGCCAGGCGGAGGTGGAGCTGGAGTTCCTGGACCTGGGGGGAGGGCTGGGGATCAGCTACGAGGGCGGCGACCGCATCAGCGCGGCGGCGTGGGCGGCGGAGATCGTTCCCGCCGTGGCGGAGACGGGGCTCAAGCTCATCGTGGAGCCCGGGCGCTTCCTGGTGGGCGAGGCGGGGGTGCTGCTGACCCGGGTGCTGTACGTCAAGGAGGGCGGCGGCAAGCGCTTCGTGATCACCGACGCGGGGATGAACGACCTGATCCGTCCCAGCCACTACAGCGGCTGGCACGCGGTGGAGCCGGTGGAGTCGCCGGGGCGCGAGCGGGGGCGGGTGGACGTGGTGGGTCCCATCTGCGAGACGGGCGACTTTCTGGCGCTGGACCGCGAGATGGAGCTGCCCAGGCCCGGCGAGCTGCTGGCGATCATGACCGTGGGCGCGTACGGCTTCACCATGGCCAGCCAGTACAACCAGCGCCCCCGCCCCGCCGAGGTGATGGTCAACGGCGCCGACGCCATGCTGGTGCGCCGCCGCGAGACGGTGGACGACCTGGTAGCGGCCGAGCTGAGCTGCGGCTTCGAGCCTCCCGAATCCTGAAACAGGTCTGCCTCACGCAGGGTCAGCGGCGCCAGCAGAGGAACGTGTCGACTCTGCTCACTCCGCTGACTCTGCGTGAGGCGATTTCTCTTCCCCCGCGAAGCCGGCCGCATCGGGTTGGACGCGGGACGGCAGGTAGGTGGCGGGCCGCAGGATCAGCACGCCGCCTGCCTGCTTTCCGTACCACGGGCCGAAGTGCGTCTGGTCGCCGGTGATCAGGTGCGTGGCGCCGCTCACGATCGCGGCGGAGAGGATCGGCCGGTCCTTCTCGGGAAGGATGACGTCCTGCGGCAACGCCCAGGCACCGCTCTCGTGGACCACGCGCATTCCGGATGCGAGCGCTTCCAGGGTGCGGCGCTGGTCCACGCCGGAAAGGTTGCGGCGCGCCTCCTCCAGCGCGTAGCCGGACGTGACGAGTTGCGTGCCGTCGAGCTCCCAGAGCTGGCGGATGCGCGACCCGGCGTGATACGCGGCGGAAAAGAGCACGTTCGCGTCCAGGAAGAGGACGTCCACGCGTCAGTCGAGCGGCTGCTCGTGCGGAATCGTGTCGGGGTCCAGCCCCATGCGGCGCACTTCCTGGACCGCCCGGGCGTAGTCGTCGGCGCCGACCGCGTTGTTGAGCAGGAACTCGGCCTTGCGCGCCGCCGTGTAGCGCTCGATGGGAAGCACCACCGCGGGGCGCAGCAGGATGCCGTCGTCGACTGCCTCGGCGATGAGCATGGCTCCTTCCTCCATTCCGAATTGCCGCCGGAGTGCGGCCGGGAGCACCACGGTGCCCCGCTTGCCCACCCTCAGTGAATCCCCTCGGCCCATGCAGCTGCCTCCATCAGAATGTCAGAATCTCTGAAAATCTGCAAGGGGGCCGTCGTTCGCGCAAGAACGTCGTGCCGCAGGTGGCGTGGAAGGGGCGGACAACGCCGCGGCCGCAAGAAAAAGAAAGAACCTCACGCAGAGTCAGCAGAGTGAGCAGAGTTGGTGCGTGCAAGGGACAACTCTGCTCCCTCTGCTGACTCTGCGTGAGGCATTCTTCTTCAGGACCTGGCAGGACGGACTGGACCACTCGTGGAGGCGCCCGTAATATCCTGACCATCCGTTTTGACCGTAGAGGCACGGGCACCCCGAACCGGGTCCGAGGTGCAGGATCCGCGATGATGCCGAGGCGAACCATGAGGTCTCTTCTGCGGCGCGCCTGGTACGTGGCGAGCGCGTCCGCGCTGCTCGCGGGGTGCGGATCGCTCGGCCCGTCCGACGCTTCGCCTCCCGTCCTCGACCCGTCGCGGGCGATCGTCGTGTTCGACGGCAACTCGCTGGTGGCGGGAGCCGTGTGGCCGGGCAGCGCGGCGGACAGGATCGACCTGCGAAA
>DASTNU010000401.1:0-4088 GCA_035720605.1 Longimicrobium sp.
GCGCGTATCTCCCGCTCGATCCCGCGTATCCCGCGGAGCGGCAGGCGTACATGCTGGCCGACAGCGGCGCCGCCCTCCTGCTGGACGCCACCGGCGCCGGCGCCCCCGCCGGCTACGCGGGCCGCGTCGCGGATCTGGCGGCCGAGCTCGCCGCCTCCGCGCAGACCCCGTCCGAGCCCGCCACTCCCTATTCCCTATTCCCTGTTCCCTGCAGTCCCGACGACCTGGCCTACGTCATCTACACCTCCGGCTCCACCGGCCGTCCCAAGGGCGTGGCGGTGCCGCATCGCGCGCTGAGCGCCTACGTGGACGCGGCGCGGCAGGCGTACGCCCTCACGCCGGACGACCGCTTCCTGCAGTTCGCCCCGCTCTCCTTCGACAGCAGCGTGGAGGAGCTCTTCGCCCCCCTCGCCGCCGGGGCGACCATGGTGCTGCGCGACGAGGAGATGCTGGCGTCGGTGGATGGCTTCTGGCGCGCGGCGGGGCGGCTGTCGCTCACCGTCGCCAGCCTGCCGACGGCGTTCTGGCACGAGGTCGCGGCGGCGATGGAGCGCGCGCATCCGTCGATCCCTCCCTCGCTGCGGGTGATGATCCTGGGCGGGGAGCGGGCGCTGCCGGAGCGGGTTGCCTCCTGGCGGCGCCGCGTGGGCGAGCGGGTGCGGCTGATCAACAGCTACGGCCCCACGGAGACCACGGTCGCCGCGACGCTGCACGAGGTGCGGGCGGACGAGCCGGTGGTCCCCATCGGCCGGCCGATGCCGGGCTACCGGGTGCGGGTGCTGGACGCGTCGCTGCGCCCCGTCCCCGCGGGCATCCCCGGGGAGCTGTTCGTGGGCGGGATCGGCGTGGCGCGCGGCTACCTGCACCGCCCGGGCGCCACGGCGGAGCGCTTCGTCCCCGATCCCTTCGCCGCGACGCCCGGCGAGCGGCTGTACCGCACCGGCGACCTGGTCCGCTGGACGGAGCGCACTGACGCACTCACGCACTCACGCACTCACGCACTCGACTACCTGGGCCGCACCGACGACCAGGTGAAGGTGCGCGGCTTCCGCATCGAGCCGGGCGAGATCGAGTCGCTGCTGCGCCGCCAGCCCGGCGTGCGCGACGCCGTGGTGGCCGTGCGCGAGGACGGGCCCGGCGACCGACGCCTGGCCGCGTACCTGGTGCCGGAGGACGGGTCGATGTCGATGGACGCGATCCGCGACGCGGTCCGGAGGGAGCTGCCGGCGTACATGGTCCCCTCTGCCTTCGTGGCGCTGGACGCGCTGCCGATGACGCCCAGCGGCAAGGTGGACCGCCGCGCCCTTCCCGCGCCGAACGCCGGCGAGCCCTCCGCCCCCGCGGTGCCGCTGTCACGGCGGGAGCGCGCGCTGGCGGAGGTGTGGCGGCAGGTGCTGGGGACGGAAGTGGTGGGACCGGACGACAACTTCTTCGACCTGGGCGGCAACTCGCTCCTGCTCATCCGCCTCGCCGCCCGGCTTCAGGAGGAGATGGAGGTGACGGTGACGGCGGTGGAGCTCTTCCGCTTTCCCACCGTCCGTACGCTGGCGGCCCACCTGGCCGGCGGCGACGGCGCGGCGGGCGAGACCCCGGTGAGCGGCCGCGACGAGCGCCTGCGCCAGGGCACCAGCCGCCTGCGCAACCTGCGGCGGGGCGCGCCGGTGTGAGCGCGCCGTCGAGCGCGACGCACCGGACGCACGTCCGCGGGGGGTGAGCGGCAGGCGGCGGCGGTGCGGAGGGGTTCATCGCGAATTTTTTTGAGAGGAGCGGGCCGCCGCGGGATCTCGCGGGCTCGGCGCAGGAGCTCCCTCAGGATGACCGGCGTTTCCTTCGCCTGGGTGAAAGGCGTCGGTCGACCTCGTAGCGGCGGATGAGTGAGAGTGCTGGCGGTCCAGCATCACCTGATGCGCGTCTGTGAGAGCGTCTGCCGAAAGGATGTCGGACGGAGTGCCCAGGAGCGTCGGACGGCGCCGTGGTTCGGCGGGGGAAACGACGCGCATCGGGTGGAGATGGGCCGGTTCCGGAGCGGATCGGCGGCATAGGTACCGTAAAAATTCGCGATACACACCGCGAGTGGCGGGGTCGACGGCACGACGGCGAGTGGGGTGTTGTCTCCCCCCGCCGGTTGATAGCACGGGACGAGCTCCCGATCACGGGCACGAGAGGACCCGAGGATGAACCAGCTGGAACCGAGAGAGCCCACCGGCGCCGAGATCGCCGTCGTCGGGATGGCGGGGCGCTTTCCCGGCGCGGAAAGCGTGGACGCGCTGTGGGAGAACCTGAAGGCGGGGATCGAGAGCATCTCCCGCTTCACCGTGGACGAGCTGCGCGCCGCCGGCGTGGACGACGAGACGCTGGCGGACCCCGCGTACGTCCCCGCGCTGGGCTGGCGGCCGGACGCCGCGGACTTCGACGCCGGCTTTTTCGGGTTCGCCCCGCGCGAGGCGGAGATCACCGACCCGCAGCAGCGCCTGTTCCTGGAGGTGGCGTGGGCCGCGCTGGAGCACGCGGGCTACGGCCCGGGGACGTACGGCGGCTACGTGGGCGTGTACGCGGGGAGCGGCGCCAGCATGTACCTGCTGCACAACGTGCTGCCGTACGCCGCCCTGCTGGGGCGCGCGGGATACGACGTGATGGTGGGGAACGACAAGGACTTCATGCCCACCCGCGTCTCGTACAAGCTGGGGCTGCGCGGCCCCTCGCTGAGCGTGCAGACGGCGTGCAGCACCTCGCTGGTGGCCGTCCACGTGGCCTGCCGCGCCCTGCTGGGCGGCGAGTGCGAGATCGCGCTGGCGGGGGGCGTTTCCCTTCCCAGCGTCCTGCCGCGCGGCTACACCTGGCGCGACGGCGGGATCTCCGCTGCCGACGGCCACTGCCGCGCCTTCGACGAACAGGCGTCGGGCGCGGTGCCCGGCGCGGGCGTGGCCGTCGTCGTCCTCAAGCGGCTGGAGGACGCCGTCGCGGACGGCGACACCATCCACGCGGTGATCCTGGGGAGCGCCATCAACAACGACGGCAGCGCCAAGGTGGGATTCATGGCGCCCGGCGTGGACGGCCAGGCGGCGGCGATCAGCGACGCCCTTTCCGTGGCCAACGTTTCTTCCCGGTCCATCGGCTACGTGGAGGCGCACGGCACCGGCACCAGCCTGGGCGATCCCGTGGAGGTGGCCGCGCTCACCCGCGCCTTCCACGCCCACACGCCGGATACCGGCTTCTGCGGGTTGGGCTCGCTCAAGACCAACGTCGGCCACCTGGACGTCGCGGCGGGGGTCACGGGCCTCATCAAGGCCGCGCTGGCGGTGCGCGACGGCGTGGTCCCCGCCTCCCTGCACTTCACCCGGCCCAACCCGAAGCTGGAGATCGAGCGCACCCCGTTCTACGTCGTCGATGAGACGACGGAGTGGCGGGGGCCGTCGCCGCGGCGGGCGGGGGTGAGCTCGTTCGGCATCGGCGGCACCAACGCGCACGCGGTCGTGGAGGAACCGCCTGCGCCCACTCCGCGTAACGGCGACCCGCGCCCGGAGCAGCTGATCGTCCTTTCCGCCAAGACGGAACCGGCGCTGGCCGCGGCGCGGCGCAACCTGGCGGATTTCCTCGAGGCGAATCCATCCACCGACCTGGCCGACGCCGCCTTCACGCTGCAGGCCGGCCGCACCCCGTTCGACTGGCGGACGGCGGTCCCCGCGGCCTCCGCGCGCGAGGTGGTGGACGGCCTTCGCGCCGCGACCGGCGTCCGCGCGGGGGAGGGAAGACGCGTCGCCTTCCTCTTCCCCGGCCAGGGCGCGCAGTACGTGCGGATGGCCGCGGGGGTCTACGCCTCCGAACCCGTTTTCCGCGAGGCGCTGGATCGCTGCGCGGAGCTCCTGCGCCGCGAGATCGGCTTCGACCTGCGTGACGTCCTCTATCCCCCACCGGGCGGGGAAGACGCCGGTACCGCCCGCCTGGGCCAGACTGCGGTGACGCAACCGGCGCTGTTCGCGGTGGAGTACGCGCTGGCGCAGCTGTGGATGAGCTGGGGTGTGCGCCCGGAGGCGATGCTGGGCCACAGCGTGGGCGAGCTCGTGGCCGCGTGCCTGGCCGGCGTCTTC
>DASTNU010000402.1:0-2344 GCA_035720605.1 Longimicrobium sp.
CGAAGATGACGCTCCCCGTGGAGGCGAGCCGCTCGGTGCCGGCGGTCGACCTGATCGTGCACCCGCGGGCGCTGGCGCAGGTCCAGCGCCTCTTTTCCGGCGGCGACACGCAGGTGGAGGTGGGGCGCTCGGAGAACCACATCGGCTTTCGCGGGACGGACGTGCAGATCTTCACGCGGCTGATCGAGGGGCCGTATCCCAACTACGAGCAGGTCATTCCGCGCGACAACGACAAGCACATGGTGGCCGACAAGGGCGCGCTGCAGGCGGCGGTGCGGCGCATGGCCATCGTGGCCAGCGACCAGACGCACCGCATTCGCCTGTCGCTGGGCGGGCCCATGCTCAAGTTCGCGGTGGAGACGCCGGACGTGGGGACGGCAACGGAGGAGCTGCCGGTGGAGTTCGAGGGCGAGCCGCTGGAGATCGGCTTCAACGCACAGTACCTGCTGGAGCTGCTGCGCTACATGCCCACCGACGAGGTGCGCATGAGCTTCAAGGCCCCGGAGCGCGCGGCCACGATGATGCCGATCGGCAACGAGGACACGCCCGACTACCTGTGCCTGGTGATGCCGCTGCGCCTGTTGAGCTGACGCGGCGCGAACCGGACCCGGGCGAGCGGGGGAAGGCCAGGCGGGTCTTCCCCCGCTCTCCGTTCCGGCTGTCACACCCCACGACCATTCGTACCACGAAGCGGGACTTCCCTCCCGGGCGCGTTTAGCTTCATCCGTGGCGGCAACGGCGCGCGCAACGCGGGGTTGCTGCCGCGCTCTCGAATCCGGCGACGGCGTTCCCCACGCGGACCGGCAGAAAGGTGGAGAACCGGGACAGGCGTCCCTCTCCTTCGCTGTCCTTCTCTGCCCCGTGCGAGGCGAACCCGTCGAGCTCCTCGCGAAAGCCGACACCATGTTGGTCATGATCCGGCGGGAAAGGACTTGCCATCCCGGCCGCCTTTGCCCACCTTTCACACCACGCCGCGCGTCCCCCGTCGCGGCTCCGCCGGAACCCTCCTCTCCGAGCCGTTGAGATGCATACCCTCGTCCCCGAAGCGGAAGCCTTCGCCGCCCCCGCGCCGCATCGTCCCTTTGCAGCCACCGGCAATCACACCAGCGCGTCCGAGGCGGGGCTCGCGGAGCTGCAGCGCATCAGCCGCACCGCGCGGGTGTTCGTGAGCATGCCGTTCGTGGAGGGCGTCACGCCGCGCATCCTGCGCGACCCCGGCCACAGCCGCGCGCATTCCACCGGCGAGCCGCTGGAGCGCCGCGAGGGGTGCTTCACCCTGGACGAGATCGGGCTGCCGACGCTGGACCACGGCGTGCTGTACGGCGACGCGGCGTTCGAGGGGGTGCTGGTGGCGCACGGGCGCCTGTTCACCTGGCGCGAGCACCTGGCCCGGCTGCACCAGTCGTGCGAGCGGCTGGGGATCGGGGTGCCGTACGACGGGGTGGACCTCACGCGGCGGCTGCTGGACGCGGTGCGCGAGACCGGCGTGGGCCGGGACGAGCGCGGCTACATTCGCCTGGTGGTCACCCGCGGGCTGGGCGACCTGGGCATCTCGCCGCCCAAGTGCGTGGGGAGCACCGTCTACGCCGTCTGCGCGAAGATCCAGCTCTATCCGGAGGAAGCCTACCAGCGCGGCATCGGCCTGAGCGTCGCGCGTCGCGTGCGCCGCCCCATGGCGGACACGCTGGACCCGCAGGTCAAGAGCTGCAACTACCTCAACAACATCCGGGCGCTGCTGGAAACGCTCGCCGACCGGTCGCTGGAGACGATGATGCTCACGCCCGACGGCTTCGTGGCCGAGGCGACGGCGGACAACCTGTTCCTGGTGATTCGCGAAGAGGGGTGGCAGGCGGACCCGCGGCGCGTGCGAGTGGTCACCCCGTCGCCGGAGTACTGCCTGAACGGCATCACCCGCGCCCTGCTGATGCGGGCCGCCCGCGACGCGGGGTACCGGGTGGAGGAGTCCGCCACCATGCTTCCCGGAGACTGGGCGGGCGCGGACCGCGAGGGGTTCCTTACCGGGACGGGCGCGGGGGTGATGCCCGTGGTCGCGGTGGCGGGCGTGCCCGTGGGCGACGGGGCCAGCGGGCCGGTGACGCACGCGCTGCGGCAGCGGTTCCTGGACTACCTGGCGGACCCGCAGCTGAGCGTGGCGCTGGACGCCACGGACGAAGAGATCGAGCGCTACCTGTCCTGCTGACGGGCGGACGCAAATCCCCTTACCACACTGGAGAACCGGCGGTGGCCCAGAACTTCGTGACGGAGATGTTCCGCAAGATCGACTCGCGCGACTGGGAGGCGCTGCCCAGCTCGTTCGCGGACGACGCGGTCTACGAGCGTCCGG
>DASTNU010000403.1:0-5896 GCA_035720605.1 Longimicrobium sp.
CAAGATCGTGCAGTCGCATCTGACCGCTCCTGTCGAGGCACTTCAGGTTTGGGGTCTCGTGATGTATGCCGCCGGCGGCGCAGGTGATCAGGAGATGTATACGGCCGCGCTGCGGAAAGTCGAGGAAATGGCGAGAACCTACGCGGAATCCAGCGCCGGCGCACTTGCATACGCCGCCGCCGGTGCACACCTGATGCGTGAGTGGGAAACCGCAGACAAGCTGATCGCGGAGGCGACCCGGCGGGCGACCGGGGACAGGCTGACAGAAGATCTCGCCGCCCGCGTGGCACGAGACATAGGCGCGCGAGCGGAGGGAGATCTACCACCGCCAGACCACGACCCCTCCATCGCTGGCCTCCTCGGGCTCGTGCCCGACATCGCGTCGCGCCTCCGCCGGTGGCGGGGCCCTACGTGGCGCCCCCGCAGGAAATAAACTCAGTGTCCCGAACCAAAGATGACGCCACCACGCTCCTCCTGAGTGGTGGCGCCAGTGCTTTGGGGATTCGTGCTGGTGCTCGTGGAGTCGGAGCGGTGTCCCGATCCGAAAATCACCCCACCGTCATACAAGGGTCCCGCGACCTCCGCAGCGATCGTCGGAGCGGACTCGCATCCCGCCAGGACAGTAACTGCTACCACCGCTGCAAAGCGCTTCTTCATGGTCTGCCTCACATGTGCATGTCCCGCCCACGGCCGGAGTAGCCGCCGGGTGTGACAAAGGTAGGTGAGACATACGCGAACTGCCAGATTTGGGGTCTATGTGCAACTCTGGTTCTGTGATCCGATCCTGTAACGCTCTGTGTGAGCCGCTTCGCCCCGCGTGCGGTACAAGTACCGAGAGTGTCGCCCACGCTGGCCTGTCCTCTGCAGACTGACGGGTTCATCGGAACGAACGGGCCGGGAAGCGCCACCGCGCTTCCCGGCCGTTTTCTTTCCCGCATCCAGATGACCGATGACGCGGCTGACGCCGCCGTCTCGCGCCGCGGCAGCGCGCACCCGCTGATCATCACCGTCTGACGACCACGGAGGCGCGCTCCCCCGCGGAGCCGTAACTCGTCGCCGGCCCTGCGTTCGGCGTGATCCTGACGTCATGCCGAATCCGCAAAACGAATGGCGTCACACGGAGTCAGCGGAGTCAACGGAGTTCTCTCGTGCCGTTTCCCCTGGCCATGATCCGCTGCGCCAGGCGAAAAGGGCTGACCGGTTCCGCGCGCGATCAGCCCTTCCCTTTTCCCTTCGCCTTTCCGCGCCCGCGGCCACGCTCATCGCCGCGCCCGCGCTCGCGGGAGTCGATGACGGGCGCCGGAGTCGCGGAGCCGCCCCGCGGGATGCGGCTCACGGCGCCGGCGTCGCCACCCTCCGCTTCCCGATCCGCGTCGCCGCCGCCGTTCCCGTCCTCGTCCGCATCGCCATCTTCCCCCACTTCGCCGCCGGGGGTGGCGATGCGGGTGGGGACGGTGATGCGCGAGGCGACGACGTAGCCCTGGTCCGAGCGGCCCTCCACGCGGACCGAGTCGCCGGGGCGGATGGCGATGGGGTCCGCGCCGCCGCCGTCCTCGCCCACGATGTCCGTCGCCACGCCCACGAACACGCGCAGGTCGGGGAGCCGCGCATCGTCCGGGCGCACCAGCATGGCGCCCACGTCCGACGACCAGCCCAGCACGGCGCCGCGCACGTCCACCTCGCGGGGCACGCGCGAGGCGGGAGCCATCCGCAGCCCGTTCACCACCACCACGGGCGCACCCTCCAGCTCCACCGCGCGCGGAAAGGCGAACCCCGACTGCGGGTCCACGCGCAGCTCGCGCAGCCGAACCCGCGCGCCGGACTCCAGCCCGGAGAGGTTCAGCACCCCGGCCGTGTCGGACCCGTCCATCAGCCGCAGGCTCACCGGTCCGGGGGTCACGTCCGCCAGGCGGAACCCCGTGCTGTCCGCCCGCTCGCCGCGCTCCGACTCCACCACCCACACGCCGCTGGGCGACAGCCCGGGCGCGAAGGTGCCCTCCACCGTCGCGCCGTCGCCGCCGCCGCACGCCGCCAGGGCCAGGGCCAGGACCGTCGCTCGCATCCGCATGCGGCCGGCGGGGGCAGGGATCGTGCCCGGGAGCGGGATGCGGGTGGGGCCGTTTGACAGAACAAAATTCGTTGATGTAGAATGGGAGCCATGACGGCGGCGCCCGGTCCCCGACGGGAAGGCGTTCCGAGGGTAGTGGCCGCACCGTTTGCCCACAAACATCAACATTTGTTGATGAAAACCGGAGGAGGCTCGCCCAAGCGGGGCGGGTCTCCGGCTGATCCCCTGACGTACCCCACGCCGAAAGGAACCGGGATGCGCTATGCGCTGATTTCGGACGTGCACGCGAACCTTCCCGCGCTGCGCGCCGTGCTGGAGCACATCGGGGGGCAGCCGGACCTCGCGGGGACGTACCACCTGGGAGACCTGGTGGGCTACGCGCCCTGGCCCGACGAGACGGTGGCGCTGCTGCGCAGCGCCGGCGTGCCGGGGGTGGCGGGCAACTACGACTCGACCGTGGCGGTGGACGCGGCGCACTGCGGCTGCCGGTACGAAGACCCGCGGCAGGAAGCGCTCTCCCACCAGAGCTACGCGTGGACGCGCGGCCACGTCTCCGCCGGCACCCGGCGCTTCCTGGGCTCGCTCCCCTTTCGCCTGGACCTGCGCCCGCGCGGCGGCCACGCACCCGGCCCCACGGTCGTGCTGGTGCACGGCACGCCCACGCTCAACACCCTCTACTGGACGGAAGACCGGCCGGACTCGTTCTGCCTGAAGATGGCGGCGCACGCCGGCGCGCGGCCGGGCGACGTGGTCTGCTGCGGCCACACGCACCTGCCGTGGCACCGCGAGGCGGGGGGCATCCACTTCGTCAACACCGGCTCGGTGGGACGCCCGAAGGACGGCGACTGGCGCGCGGGCTACGTGCTGCTGGACGTGGGCGGCGATACGCCGGCGGTGGAGCTCGTACGCGTGGAATACGACCTGGACGAAGCCGTGCGCGGCATCCGCGCGAACGACCTGCCGGACGAGTTCGCGGATTATCTCGCGGCGGGGGGAAAGCCGGGAGGATAGGGGAAGTGCCGAGTACCAAGTGCCAAGTATCCGCATCTTGGCACTTTTCACTTGGCACTAGGCACTTCTTTTCCTCCGGACGTGAATCACCTTCTCCACCGTGGCGTGCACCACGCCGTCCGCATCCGCCAGGTCCACGGTGTAGCTCCGCTCCACCGTGGGCTCGCGCGTGAGGATGTCGCGGATGGCGTCCAGCTCGGCGTCGTCCAGCACGAAGCGCGCGTAGAGAGTGGTGCGGCCGGGGCGGCGGAAGCGGATGGAGGCCGCCTTGTCCCAGACGACGTAGCCCGGTCCCAGGAGGCGGATGAGCATGATCATGTACACGGGATCCACCGCCCCGTACATGCTGCCGCCGAAGATGGTGCCCACGTAGTTGCGCGTGCGCAGGCTCAGCGGCAGGCGCACCCGCATCTCGCGCAGGTCGGCCGAGATGTAGGTGATGCGGCCGCCCGTGCCCCGGTACGCGGGAAACAGGTTGAAGCCCCAGCGCATCAGGCGCGTGTGGAGGGATTCAGGCATGGGTGAGATCGACGGATCGAGTGCCCGGGATCGAGTGCCCAGTACCCGACCTCCGGCACTCGGCACCGGGCACCGCCGCTCCTACAGGTTCTTGAGGCACCCCGCGTGCACGCGGTCCATCCCCGCGGCCAGGTCTTCCAGGAACGCCGCGCCGCCGGGGGTCGCGGGATCCGGAAGCCGCAGTCCGGCAAGCTGGAGCGGCCGGGCGTGGTCCTGCACCAGGTCGCGGGCGCTGCTGCTGGCGCGGTACGGGCTCCATCCCTGCTCTTCCGCCTCCGTCGCCCAGCAGTCCACCTCCGCCAGAAAGGCGAACACGGCGGCCCAGTAGCGCCACTTCGGCACGTCCGTCATCTGCGCGGCGGAAAGGCGAAACAGCCGCAGCACCCCCGCCCACGCCGTGTAGTCGGCGCGGTAGGCCACGGGCGTGCTCTCCTGCCGCTCGATGAACCCCGCCAGCGCCATCTCTTCCGCCGCCGTGCGCAGGGCGCGGCCGCTGTAGCCCGTGGCCGCCGCCATCAGGCTCACGGCGGCGGGCGCGCCGCGCAGCCCCAGCAGCAGCGCGAGCAGGTCTGCCTTGGCCCCCACGCCGAACCCCGCGCGCAGCCGCAGCATCAGCGCCGGTCCCACGGTAAGGCGCAGGGGGACCAGCGGCGCCTCGCCGGGCAGCGGCCGGTCGTCGGCCTGTGCCGCGCCGGCGTGCGCCCGCCAGCGCCGCTCTCCCGCCGCGGCGGCAAAGTCGCCCAGCGCGTCGCGGACGGGGCCGGGAAAGCCCTCCGCCAGCGTCGTCATCCGCTGCACGCTCAGCAGGGCGGCCCCCCGGCGCGCCCAGCCCAGGACCACGTCGTTCAGCCGCGCGTCCGCCTCGCGCATGGCGAGCGAGAGCAGCACCAGCGCCTCCGGATCCACGATGGACCGGGGGCGCCGCTCCGCCGCGGCCGTGCCGGGCGCCATCACGCTCCACTGGGCCCACGCCAGCTCGGCCGCGGTGCGCCGCGCCCGCTCGCCGATACCGTGGATCAGCCCGGGCGACATGCGGGTTCGGCTTCGAATGCCAGGGGAAAGAACGCGGGAGAAGGGAAGATAAAGTTCACTCCGGGGGAAGATAATATTCCCTCCCGTTGCCCGGCCAGCCGGAGAAATCTTCCCATCGGGGACATGGCCTGCCGGCGGGAGGTGATGAAAGGCGTCGTCCCCCGCCCTCTCAGTCTTCGCTGGCGGGAAGGGACGGGGCGGGAGCGTCTTCGGGGAGCGGCTCGCCGGCCTGGGCCAGGCGGCGGACGAAGACCTCGCGGACGCGCGCGGTCAGCTCCTCCACGCTCAGCCCCCGCGAGGGGACGGGGGGCTCGAAGTAGACGTGGATGGTGGCGGGGCGCACCAGGAAGGTGTCCGGGCGCATGATGTCGAAGCTCCCCGTCACCACGGTGGGGATGATGGGGATCCCCGTCTCGTGCGCCAGGACGAACGCGCCCTTCTTGAACGGCTGCAGCCGGCCGGTGCGCGAGCGCGTGCCCTCGGCGAAGATGACGACGACGGACTTCTGCTCCCGCATCTGCTCCCCCGCCCTGCGCAGCGACTGCACCGCGCGCTCGCGGTTGCTGCGGTCGATGGAGATGTGCCCCGCCACCCGCCACGCCAGCCCGAAGATGGGGACCTTCTCCAGCTCCTTCTTGGCGACGAAGTGAAAGTCCACCCGCAGCAGCTTGGCGATGGCGAACACGTCGAACCAGGAAAGGTGGTTGGCGACCAGGATGAACGGCTCGCCCGGGACGATGTGCTCCATGCCGTGCGGCACGGCCCGCGAGCCGCTGGCCCACAGGGAGATGCGCGCCCACTGCCGCGACCACATCACGAAGATGTGCCCGCGCACGCCGAACAGCGCCAGCACCACCGCCGAGCCGCCGTAGACGATGGTGGCGACGAGCATCCAGAAAAGCATCCACGTCGTGCGCAGCGCTCCCGCGATCACGCGCCCCCTTCCCCGAAGTGTTGCCAGGCGGTGATCCCCGTGGGCCGCCGGTGGCCTTCCGAATCCACGAACCACACGCCGTCGCCGCCGCCCAGCCGCCCCACGCACGAAAGCGGCACCCCGAACCGCCGCGCGAAGGCGTCGCCGTACGGCACCACGGCCCCCACCGGCGCGGTGAAGCAGAGCTCGTAGTCCTCGCCGCCGCCCAGCGCGCGCGTCAGCGAGCGGCGGCGGGAGCGCTCGCGCGCGGCGGGGTGCACCGGGATGAGCTCCGGCACCAGCAGCACCGCCACGCCGCTGGCCGCCGCGAGGTGGGCCGCGTCGCCCGCCAG
>DASTNU010000404.1:0-4074 GCA_035720605.1 Longimicrobium sp.
GCAGCAGCTCATCCGCTACGTCTCCACCCGCCGCCTCTTCCCGGAGCTGGAGCGCCACGCGGAGCTGGTGGACGCCATCGAGGCGTGCCGGCGCCGGATCGTGGAGGTGGAGTGCACCCGCGGCGACCGCCCCACCGCAGCGTCGCGGCTGGCGTTGCAGCTGCGCTGGAGCGGCGGGCTGGAGACCCTTTCCCGCGCGCTCCCGGCGCTGGGGACGGGCAAGTTCGCGCGGAGCGTGGGGTGGCGGATGGACGGCGCCTCGCGTCAGGACACGCTCAGCCACCTGGTCCTGCGCTCCGTCCCCCGCCCGGAGGACACGCCGGAGGCGTTCGCCGCGTGGGTGCGGCAGGCGAAGCTGAAGGAGAAGCGGCTGGTGGAGCTGGCGGTGTACGCGCCGCAGTGGGCCGGCCACGTGGCGCGGGCGCTGGGGTGGCCCGGGCTGCACGACGCCGTCTGGTGGATGGCGGCGCACACCAGGGACGACCGCTCCTGGGACCTGCAGGAGCTCAAGGAGGCGTGGGCGGCGGAGGTGAGCGAGCACACCCCGCTCTCCGCGCAGGACCTGACGGAGGGCGCCGTGGACGTGGCCTGGTTCCGCCAGGCGTACGATGCGCTAGGGGCGGAGCGCTGGCCGGCGGTGGAAGCCGCGGCGAAGTACGGCTCCAGCGCCGGCGGCCACTCCCGCGCGCAGCTCTTCGCGCGGGCCATGGCCGGCGCGGTCACGCGCGAGGAGCTGGCGGAGCGCATCGCCGGGAGCCGGCACCAGGACTCGGTCCGCGCCCTGGGGCTGGTGCCGCTGCCGGAGGACGCGGACGCCCGGCGGGAGGAGATCCTCGCCCGCTACCGGCTGCTGCAGGAGTACCGGCGCGGGAGCCGCAAGTTCGGCTCGCAGCGGCAGCAGAGCGAGGGGCGGGCGGTGGAGATCGGGATGGCGAACCTGGCGCGCACCGCCGGCTACCGCGATCCCCAGCGCCTGCAGTGGGCGATGGAGCGCGAGGCGGTGGCGGACCTGGCCGATGGCCCGCTGGTGCGCGAGGTGGCCGGCGTGACGCTCACCCTGTCGATCAAGCCCGACGGAACGCCGGAGCTGGCTGCGGCGCGCGAGGGGAAGGCGCTCAAGTCCATCCCCGCCGCCCTGGGGAAGGACCCGGAGGCGGCGGAGCTCAAGGAGCGCGTGCGCGACCTGCGCCGGCAGGCGTCGCGGGTGCGCGGCGCGCTGGAAGAGGCGATGTGCCGCGGGGACCGCTTCACCGGCGCGGAGCTGCGGGAGCTCCTGGAGCACCCCATCCTGCGCCCCGCGCTGGAGCGGCTCGTCTTCCTTGGCGAAGACGGGGCGGGGTACCCCGCGGAGGGTGGCCTGGCGCTGCGCGACGCGGAGGGCCGGGTGCACGCGCTGGGCGCGGACGAGGGCGTGCGCCTGGCCCACCCCGACGACCTGTACCGCCGCGGCGACTGGACGGCGTGGCAGCGCGAGTGCTTCCGCGCGGAGCGGGTGCAGCCGTTCAAGCAGGTGTTCCGCGAGCTGTATCCGATGGTGCAGGCGGAGGCGGGCGCCACCCTCACCCGGCGCTACGCGGGGCACCAGGTGCAGCCGCGGCAGGCGCTGGCGCTGCTGGGCGGACGCGGGTGGGTGGCGCACCCGGAAGAGGGCGTCTCCCGCACCTTCCACGAGACGGGGCTCACCGCCCGGCTGGAGTTCCAGGAGGCGTTCTTCACCCCCGCGGACGTGGAGGGGCTCACCCTCGAATCCGCGGTGTTCACGCGCAAGGGCGAGTGGCAGCCGATCCCCCTGGCGGAGGTGCCGCCGCGGGTGTTCAGCGAGGCCATGCGCGACCTGGACCTGGTGGTCGGCGTGGCGCACCAGGGCGGCGTGGATCCGGAGGCCACGGCCTCCACCGTGGAGATGCGCGCGGCGCTCCTGCGCGAGACCTGCGAGCTGCTGGGGCTGGACAACGTGCAGGTACAGGCGAACCACGCCGTCATCCACGGCGAGCGGGCCGACTACGCGGTACACCTGGGGAGCGCCGGCGCCACCGTCCTCCCCGGCACCATGCTGTTCATCGTCGCGGTGCACTCGCAGCACCGCGGGCGCATCTTCCTCCCCTTCGCGGACGACGACCCGCGCACCGCGGAGGTGATGGCCAAGGTGCTGCTGCTGGCGCGCGACCGCGAGATCCGGGATCCCCGCCTCCTGGACCAGATCCGCGCCGCCGCCCCCCGACCCGATCCAGTGGAGGCGTGATGCGGACACGTACGATGCGGGCGATGGCGATCATCATCGGCCTCGCCCTCGCGGCCGGCGTGCGCACGGCCGGTGCGCAGGGGTGGGCGGCGGTGGCCGTGGGGTCCCAGCACACCTGCGCGCTGGACGAGGACGGCCGCGCGTTCTGCTGGGGGATCAACCACTACGGCGAGCTGGGCGCCGCCACGCCGGAAACCTGCGGCCACGCGCATCACGAGGGAGACACCAACCCGTGCTACGCCTCGCCCAGCGACGCGCCGGTGCAGGTGGGCGGGGGGATGCGGTTTCGCGCGATCAGCGCAGGGGGCAACCGCAGCTGCGGGCTGGACGACGCCGGCCGTGCGTGGTGCTGGGGAGAGGACTTCGGCAAGGCGACGGCGGGGTGCGCCCGCGGCTCCGTCTGCAGCTTCCACCCCCTGCGATGGGCGCCGGACCTCGTCTTCCGCTCGCTGCGGCTGGGCGAGGACGCCGTCTGCGGGATCACGGCGGAGGGCGCGGGCCACTGCTGGCGGCCGATCCGGGGGGGTCGGGGAAAGTGGACGATGACGGCCGTCGTCCCGGGCGAGCGGCTGGCGTGGGTCGACCAGTACGGCGACTGGCTGAACCGCGACGAGCAGGTGATCTGCGCCGCCACGGAGGATGGACGCGCCTTCTGCCAGGGCGCCAACGATCTCGCGCAGCTGGGCGCCGGGGACAGCGTTCCGCGCGAGGGCCCGGTGCGGGTGGCGTCCGCCGAACGCTTCGCGCAGGTGCGGCCATGGCAGATGTGGACGTGCGGGCTGGCGGTGGATGGCGGGGCGCACTGCTGGGGCGCGGCGGAGGGTCGCTCCACCTGGCCCGCGGGGACGCCCTCCGACCCGGCCTTCTTCGACTGCGCGACCAGCGTCTGGTGCAGCGGCCCGCGGCCGGTGGCGCCGGGGCTGCGCTTCGCCGCGCTCACCTTCGTGAACGACCGCGCCTGCGGCCTCACGTCCGCGGGAGAAGTGCACTGCTGGGGGCTCGGCGGCGCGCCCTCCCGTCTCGGCGACGACGTGCGCTTCACCGCCATCGACGGCAGCGAGACGCACGGCTGCGCCCTGACCGCCGAGGGCGCGGTATGGTGCTGGGGCAACAACATCGGCGGGAGCCGCACGCGCCTCGTCCGCGCCCCCGATCCGCCGCGGTAGCATTGCGAGTCGAGAGCAGCACCCACCGGAGCGCCGTTCCGCGGGGCGGCGTTCCGCATTTGATCCATCCGCCACACGAGCCCGGCCGGTGTTGCCAAACCCCAGGGAATTGCGAAGCAGGCTGTTTTCCTGAGGGAGCGCACACGAGTAACCTGAAGTAATGCAACCGCTTGCGCGCGACCGGAGGATCTTCTCGGCCAGCGAAAAGGGCTGGCTCGGGTGGCAGGGATTCGGCCCCCGCGGTTCGGCCGGCAAGATCCTTCGGTCGGCGCCAAAGTACCGTGGGCGCTGAAGTTATACGCGGCGCCTCCCGCAGGAAGACAATCGCACGTGTTCGGGCGGATGCTTGACCTTGCGGGGAGTACGCATTATCCTGATCTCCAGAAATTGAACGCGTTCAATTAAACCTGCGAGGTGCAGATGAAGATCGTGATCCCGGGCGGGGCGGGACAGATCGGGCGGGTGCTCGCCGGCGCACTCCGGGGCCGCGGGGACGAGGTGGTGGTGCTCAGCCGCGGGGGTGCGCGCGAGCCCGGGGTCGTCCCCTGGGACGGCCGGACGCTCGGGCCGTGGGCGGGCGAGGTGGACGGCGCCGACGCGGTGATCAACCTCGCCGGCCGCAGCGTGAACTGCCGCGACCACAAGTCCAACCTCACGGAGATGCTC
>DASTNU010000405.1:0-15429 GCA_035720605.1 Longimicrobium sp.
CTCCCCGCCGCTCTACCTCGCCACCACCCCTTCCACGACGCCACGGACCCTGCAGACGCGAACCCCTCCCCCGAAGTTGGGCCCCGAAGTTGGGGGAAGGGTCGACCGACGTCGCGAGGAACGAGCGAAAGGAGGTCGGGGGAGAGGGCCCCCGCGGATGCAGTGAGAACCCTCTCGTTCCCCTCACGCCGCGCCGGCTGTCGCGAGCTCCGGGGCCGGATCGGGAGCAGCGACGGGGGCATCCACCTCCACCACCTCCCAGCGGCGGCCGGTGTTCGGCGCGGCGTGGGCCATCTGCGGAAAGTTCGTCCCGAAGTAGCGGCCCCAGTGCGGGCGCTCGCCGTTCACGTCCGTGAAGCCGTACTCGTCGGAGAGCGCCCAGGAGCTCTGGATCGAGCCGGATTTCCGCATCACCTCCGGATCGGCCGCCAGCGCGGCGATGGCGCGGCCCACGAAGTTCGGCGTCTCCGATCCCGCGAAGCCGAACGCCTGCGCCTCCTTGCTGGTGCGCGCCACCTCGCGCCAGTTCTCCTCGGTAGCCTTCAGCGTCGCCAGCACCTCTTCCGTGCGCATGAAGCCGGGGGCGATGGCCACCGCCGCCACCCCGTGGGGGTGCAGCTCCTCCGCCAGGCCGTACATCAGCCGCTTGAGGAGGAGCGGGCCCATGTCGTAGAAGATCGCTCCGCCGTAGCCCAGCGTGTGGCTTTCCTGCACCGTGGCGATCAGGCCGCTCCCCTGCTCGCGCATCAGCGGCACCGCGTGACGGCAGGTGATCAGGTGCGGCCGGACGTAGGATTGGAACGTCTGCAGCTCCGGGCCGATCTCCATCTTCCAGAACGGCTTCCATCCGGTCTCCGGGCTGCCCAGCACGTTCACCAGCACGTCCAGTCGGCCCTGCTCGCGCTTCACCCGCGCGAACAGCTTCTTCACCTCCCGCTCTTCCGCGTGGTCCACCCGGACGGGAATGCCCACGCCGCCCGCGGCGCTCACCATCTCCGCCGTCTCCTCCACCGTCTCCGGCCGCCCGGCGTGCCGCCCGCCGGAGGGCGTGCCCGCGCCGCCGCGGCCGGTGCAGAAGACGGTGGCGCCCGCCTCGCCCAGCATGCGCGCGATCCCGCGCCCCGCCCCGCGCGTGGCCCCCGCGACCACGGCGACCTTCCCCTGCAATGGTTTCATCTCGCTCCCTCCTTGCGATCGGCTCTCGGCGCGTTAAACTAAACGAGACTACAGAAACCATTCTAAACGATCTTTAGAAACTGTCAAGAGGATGAGTCCCCGGCCCCGCAAGGCGAGCGACGAAGAGGTGTTCGCGGCGACCCACCGCGTGATGCAGCAGGTGGGGCCGGCGCAGCTCACGCTCGGCCGCATCGCGGCGGAGGCCGGGGTCACGGCGGGCGCGCTGGTGCAGCGGTTCGGCTCGCGCCGCGGGCTGATGCTGGCGCTGATGGCGCGGTTCGCCGGCAGCGCGCCGGTGATGTTCGCGCAGCTTCGCGCGGCGCATCCCTCCCCTCTCGCGGCACTGCAGGCATACGCCGGGTGCCACGCGCAGATGGGCGAGTCGCCGCAGGCGCTGGCGCATCACCTTTCGTACCTGCAGATCGATCTCACCGACCCGGACTTCCACCAGCACATGCACGTACAGGCGATGGAGACGCGCCGCGAGCTGCGCCGATTGATCGCGGATGCCGCCGCCGCGGGCGAGCTGAAGCCCGGGACGGACGTGGACCGGCTGACGCGCGCGGTGCAGGCGGCGCTCAACGGATCGCTGTTCGTATGGGCGACGCTGCGCGAGGGGACGGCCGCGGAGTCCGTCCGCGCGGACCTGGAGGCCGTGCTCGCGCCGTACGTGGGGTGATGAGACCGGCTCCGAGTCAGGCGAGTGAACTCGCGGCTCGCGGCAACGACGGCGGAAAGCCCGCAAACTGCGCGGGGCTTCACTGCCCAGCACCACAGATTGTCATTCCGAGGGAGCGCCGCGCGGAACCTTCCCTGCCGCCGATCCTTGCGCGCGACCGAGGACTCTACCGTCCGCGCCTGGTGGCCGGCTCCGGAGCGCAGATCCGGCCCCTCGCCCCGGGCGGCTCAAGCCGCGGCAACGACGGCGGAAAGCCCCGCAAACTGCGCGGGGCTTCAACTGCTTGAAAGCAAGAAGTCGTCATCCCAGGGAGGCGCCGCCCGGCACCCGCCTTTCGCACGGTACTCTGGCGCCGACCGAAGGATCTTCTCTCCCCTCGAGCGGGCCCGGATCACGGCGAGCATCACTCCCGCTCCGCCGCGGCGCGCAGCGCGCCGAACAGGCGGCCGAAGTCGGCGGGCTTGTAGCTCGCGTTCAGGCCGCTGGGGTTGGGGAGCACCCACACCCGCGCCCCACCGACCGTCTCCTCCTGCGGTCCGAGCCCCGCCTTCGGCCTGGCGAACGCGGTGCGGTAGGCGCCCAGGCCCAGGACCCCCAGCCAGCGCGGCTGGAAGCGGCGCACCTTCTCCTCCAGCCGGCGGCCGCCCTCTACCAGCTCGGCGCGCGACAGCTCGTCGGCCGCGGCGCTAGCGCGGTCCGCGACGTTGGTGATCCCGCAGCCGAGCTGCAGCAGCTGCTGCTCCTCCGACGGGTCCAGCACGCGCGGCGTGAATCCCCCGTCGTGCAGCGCCCTCCAGAAGCGGTTCCCCGGCCGCGCGAAGTGGTGGCCCACCGCCGCCGTGTACAGCCCGGGGTTGATCCCGCAGAACAGCACCTTCAGCCCCGGCGCGATCACGTCCGGCAGCGTGCGCCCGCCCGCCGCCAGCAGCTCCTCCTTCGTCGGCCTGCGCGTCTTCATCGCCTTCCCTGCCCCACGGTGCGCATCCTTCCCGGATCGAGAAAAGAAATGGTCTCACACGGAGTCAACGGAGTCAACAGAAGAAAATTTCCACTCCGTTGACTCCGCCGGCTCCGTGTGAGGATTCTTTTCGGTTTCGGACCAGGATCAGAACACCAGCGCTTCCCAGTACGACTCCACGCTGTCGGGGAGCCGGTCGAGGAAGTTGTACTTGGTGTAGTACTCGATGTTGTCCACCGTGGTCTTGTAGCTGGTCCACGCGGCGCCCAGGATGCCGGTGGTGTTGGGCATCATCACCGCGATCACCTGCAGGCTGCCGGTGCTGGTGGCCTGCGCCAGCCCCTGCCCGTACGGCATCACCACCGCGATCTTCCAGGTGTGCGTGGGGATCACCACCTTCCCCGCCCCCAGCAGCGTTCCCGAATTCCCCCGCGGACCCGCGATGACGTAGATCTCCTTGTTGGAGCTCTGCGCCAGCCCCTGCAGGTACGTCTCGAACTTGAGCCACGGCCCGCCGTTCAGGTCGTGCCGCTGCGGCAGGATGTTCGTCATCACGAACGTCGCCTGGTTGTCGCCGGACGACCAGGTGCGCTCCTCGCTGCGCACCATGTGTCCGCGGTCGTAGCCGCTGTTCGTATAGTCGCTGCTCACCACCCGGTAGCACCCGCTGGGCAGCCCGCCGTCGCTGGTGAAGGTGGTGCTGCGCGCCGCGTCGCCGTAGTGCGTCTTGTTCAGGTTCCAGCTCACCCAGTTGGGCCCGCCCTGCGCGCAGTTGTGCGACAGGCTGTGGGTGCGCCGGTGGATCACGTAGTCGTTGGCCGTGCTGGCGTCCGCCGGCGTGCCGAACTCCACGTGGCTGCGGTAGATGGCGGACGGGTAGGTGTAGTACGACGGCCCCGCGGGATCGACCGCGGTGGGCGTCACCACGTCCGGGGCGCAGGCGGACAGGACCAGCGAGACGAGGACGAACGGCAGCAGGCGGATACGGCGGATGGACGGGAAGGCCATGCGGTGCTCCGTTTCGCGGAAAGAAGGATGTCCGGCAGGGATGGCCGCAAGCTAATCCTTCGTGTCGCGAAGCGTAAGAAACATGTGATGATGGAGAACGGCAGGAGCCCGCCGGCGCGCCCCGCGAAGTTCTCCCCCTCTCCGCGAGGAACGAGCGGGGAGGGGGCCGGGGGGAGGGGCCCAGCGGACGCAGTGGGATGCCCATCGAACCGTCCCGATCCGCCCAGGCTCCTCCTACAGCAGCGCGTTCCCCCGTACCGGGTCTCCCTCGTCGAAGCGGCTGGGGCGAAGCGGGTGCGTGTCCAGCGTGCGGGCGGCGCCCTCCAGGATGATCTCCGCCATCAGCTGCCCGATGGCCGGCGAATGCATCACCCCGTGCCCCGACGAGCCGTTGGCCAGGTACAGGTTCTCCATCCCCGGTGCGCGCCCCAGCAGCACGTGGTGGTCCGGCGACATCTCGTACAGCCCCGCCCAGCACGCCGCCCGGTCCACCGCAACGTCTCGCAGGCACGGCAGCCGCTCGTGCGCGAACCGCGTCACCCGGTCGATCCAGGCGTCGTCCATGGAGGTGTCGAACGGGTCTCCCTGGACCGCGTCCGGCCAGAGCAGCAGGACGCGCCCGTCGCGCACCCGCAGGTGGAAGCCGTCTTCCACGAAGATGGTCATCGGCATGTCCGGCGGCAGCAGCTCCGTCGGAACGGTGGCCGCCACGCGGCGCCGCAGCGGGCGCACAGGAATGCGAACGCCGGCCAGCTCCGCCACGCGCCCCGCCCACGGGCCCGCCGCGTTCACCACCGCCCCCGCAGCGATCTCGCCCCCCGGCGTGCGGACGGCGCGGATCGTCCCGCCCTCCCCGTCGAACCCCGTGCACGGCTCGCCGAAGACGAAGCGCACGCCCAGGCGCCGCGCGGCCTCCGTGTAGCCGCGCAGGATCTCGAGCGGGCGCGTGTATCCGTCCGTCGGGCAGAAGGTGCCGCCGACGATCTCCCAGCGCACCGCGGGATTCAGCCGGAGCGCCTCGTCCGGGCTCACCCGCCGCGCCTCGTGCAGGCCGGCGGCGTGCTGGACGGCCTGCAGCTGCAGGAGCACCTCCAGCTCCGCCTGGTGCCGGGCGAGAAACAGGTAGCCCACCGGCCGGTATCCCGGATCGACCCCCGTCTCGGCCGCGAACCGGGCGAGCTTTTCGCGCGACAGCAGCGAGAGCCGCACCCCGATCTCCGAGTCGAACTGCGCGCGAAAGCCGCCGATGGCGCGCCCGGTGCTCCCCTCGCCGGAGCGGGCGCCCTGGTCGACGACGACGACGTTCGTGCACCCCGCACGCGCGAGATGGTACGCGATGCTGGCGCCCATCGCCCCCGCGCCCACGATGACCACGTCCGCTGATCGCATGGGGCGGATTCTATGCGTCCGGCGCCGCGGTTTCAACCGAGCGGCCGTCCGAATGCGGCGGGGAACGGCGTGCACGGCCCGCGCTCGCCCCGGGGCATTCGCCCCGGCATCCGCCTCCACCCAGGAAACCCGAGAGGGCGAGGGCGACGTAGCGGCTGCCGAACGCCGTGAAATGGCTCTCGTCCCAGTAGAGGAGCCGGCCGTCGACCTGCAGCCGGCAGGTGGTTTCCCAGCAGAGGCGCCGGCGGGGCGACAGGTAGTCCACCCCCAGCCGCCGCGACAGCCGCTCCATCGCCTCGTCCACGCGGAAGGACCCGCTGGGCGCGAAGCTCTCCGGGGACCGGCCACGGCGTTGGAGGATGTAGGCGATGTCCGGCGCCGGCGCGGCGAAGGAGGGGGACTCTCCGATCAGCACCGGCCTCACCCCCCGCGCCTGGAGAAGGCGGATCGTTTCCTCCAGGTGGCCCTGCAGCACGCGGGGATCGCGGAAGGCGTTCCAGCGGGCGGAGAGGAGGACGATGTCCGGCCGTTCCCGGGTGACGTAGGCGAGGACGGCGTCGTTGAACGGCCGGCAGCGCGGATTCTCCCGCTCCCCGTACCCCGCCAGGGGAGGACAGCCGGCGAATGCCGCCTCGGTGAGGACGAACGGCCGCTCCGCCTGGATCGACAGGAGCCCGGGCGTCAGGTGGGCGGCGTGGGAGTCTCCCCAGAGCAGGACGCGCGGTCCCGTCCCGGCTCCCGGGGGCGCAAAGGTGCACCGCGCCGCCCGCCAGTGGCCGGCCGCCTGCTTCTTCTGCAGGAAACAGGTCCCGGGATTGTAGGCGGCCCGGTGGTCCGGCTGCGGCGCCGGCTGTCCGAAGCGCTGGGGAAAACCGCCGGCCAGGTGGCCCGCCAGACCCACCGTCACCAGCCCCGCGGACACGGCGGCCGCCCGGGTGAAGAGGGTGCGGGTGCTCCAGCTGCTCCGCCGCACCGGCATCTCCACGAACCGCCAGCTCAGGACCGCCAGGACGAAGGTCGCGGCAACGAGGGCCACCCCGGCCGCCGCGTCCGGCTCGCGGAAATGGTAGTACCGGTAGAGGACGATGACCGGCCAGTGCCAGAGGTACAGCGAATAGGAGATCAGCCCGGCGAACACGACCGCGCGGTGGTGCAGCAGCCGCCCCATCGGCAGCCGGCCGCCGGGCCGGGCGTGGATGACCAGCGCCGCGCCCAGGCAGGGGTAGAGCGCGTTCACGCCGGGGAAGGCCGTGCCGCGGTCGAAGGTGAGCACGGCGTACGCGATCATCCCGACGCCGATCCAGGCCAGGGCCTCGCGCCGGGTCTCGCTCCGGGGCGCGGACGGCGCGGCGCAGGCCAGCAGGGCGCCGATGAGCAGCTCCCACCCGCGGAAGTGCGGAAGGTAGAAGGAGTCGCCCCGCTGGTACCCGGGGAGCAGCACGGAGAGCGCGAACGACAGGGCCGCGAGCGCGCCGAGGACCGCCAGCGCCGTCCGCCGGGAGGCGCGCGGGGGGCGCAGCAGCATCATGAGCAGCGGAAAAAGGATGTAGAACTGCTCCTCGACCCCCAGGGACCAGGTGTGCAGCAGGGGCCTGGAGTGGGACGCCGCGTCGAAATAGCCGCTCCGCAGCCAGAAGTAGAAGTTCGAGGTATACGTCGCCACCGCGACCGCGCTCTGGCACAGCCCCCTGAAGTCCGCCGGCAGCATGATGAACGCGGCGGCCGCCAGGACGGCCGCGACCATGACGAACAGCGCCGGCAGGATGCGCCGGGCGCGCATCCTGTAGAACTGCGGCAGGGTGAAATCGGGGCCGGCGTCGAGGATGATGCCGGTGATGAGAAAGCCGGAGATCACGAAGAAGACGTCGACCCCCACGTAGCCGCCCTCGAATCCGCCCGCACCCAGGTGGAAAAGGATGACGGGCACGACGGCGATCGTGCGCAGGGCGTCGATGTCAGGACGGTAGGTTTTAGTCAAGGACCATCATCCACGCACCCGCGATGTCCCACGCCGCTGATGGCGTGCCCTGGAGTGCCCGCGTCCGGTGCCGCGGTACAGCGGGACGTAACGCGCGCGATCCCGAAAACGCAATGAAAATGGTTCTTCGCCGATCCGGTTGCAGAGAGCCGGTCGATGGGGTCATCCTGTTCCCACCCGTCCCGGCCGGATGCACGGTGCAGGCGAAGCCGAAGCAGGCTTTCGGAAAAGGCGCGCAAAGGGTGAAGCGCAGGTGTTTCGGTGGGATTCGATGCCATGGTCACGCGGAGGACGCGGGGGAAAAGGTCGAGGACGCGGAGAACCCCGATCCGTTCTCCGCGTCCCCTCGTTTTCTCCGCGCCCTTCGCGTGAACCGCTGTCGACGCCCGCCTACGCCGCCGGCGCGCGCGCGGGGAGCACGGTGAGCGGGATGATGTTGCCGGACTCCAGGTACGCGTTGGGCTCGTGGCTCAGCGCACCCCTGGGCAGCCACTCCCACAGCGGACCCAGGTGCGCGCGGATCTGGTCCGTCAGCTGGTGCGGCACCTCGCGCGTCTCGCCCTCGAAGAACCGGCGGAAGGCCGGCTCCTCCAGCCAGCGGCGCATCTTCTTGTGGTACCCCAGCCGGTTGCGCCGCTCCGACGACCAGCCGCGGAAGAACTGCTCCAGCGCGATGTACGACCGCCGGTTGTGGATCAGCCGCCGGGTGAGGGCACGGGCGCTGAAGGAGTACTCGAAGGTGTCGATCACGTGGTCGTAGAAGGTCAGCCAGTCGTAGTTCCTGGGCTTGACGTTCATCGCCTGCACCAGGTCCAGGAAGTGGAACGGCACCGGGATGACGCGGTTCTGCTTCTGGTATTCCAGGTTCAGCGCCGCGTTGCGCCCGAACGCCGACAGCACGGCGAAGTGCGGGTACACGCCCGGCGCCAGGTCGATGAACCGCTTGGTGAGCTCGAACGGCTCCGGCCCCTCGTCCGCGTACAGCCCGAAGATCAGGTTGCACTGCGTGTAGGGGATGTACGAGTTCACCAGGTTGGCCTGCTCCGCCACCGCCTTCACCTTCTCCATCCCCTTGATGCTGCGCATCCGCGACTTGTCGCCGATGTCGAACCACGACTCGATCCCCGGCGCGATGGCCTTGAAGCCGTTGCGCTTGAGGCGCTTGAGGTTGTCTTCCTTCAGCAGCGACAGCGACGTCTCCGCCACGAAGGTGATCCTGCCGGGCGGCACCACCTCTTCGATGGCGTCCAGGTACTCGTCGAAGCGAATGCCGAAGTTGGGATCGTGCCACACCGCGATCCCGCCCCGCAGGTTGAGCTCCTGGAAGAAGACGAGGTCGTCCTTGAGCCCCTCGTACTCCAGCGGCTGGTACGGCGTCACCGCGTCGATGCAGAAGCTGCACTTGTACGGGCACCCCAGCGAGCCCAGCAGCGGCACCAGCTTCAGGATGCTGGCCTCGTCCATCGACGGCTTGAGGAACTTCCAGCGCTGGCGCAGCCCGGGGAGCGAGTGGGGCTGGTGCTTCGCGGTCAGGTGCACGCCCAGCGGCCGCTGCGGGGCGGGGTCTCGCAGGATGTCGCACACCAGCTCGCGGTCGCAGAAGCCCACCACGTAGTCGAAGTAGCGCGCCGCGTCTTCCGGGTAGGAGCGCGCGTGCGGCCCGCCCAGGACGGTGACGGCGCCCTTGTGCCGGAACCAGCTGCTGAAGGCGTAGCCCAGCAGCGCGGCCTGCGAGAAGGCGTTGATGAAGACGAGGTCCAGGTCGTCCGGCAGCCCGCCCGCGAACAGCTCCGAGCCGGAGTAGTACGCGTAGTGCACTTCGTGCCCTTCTTCCTCGCACCACACCGCGATTACCTGCGGCATGATGCTGGTGTTGTTGGCACGCATGAGCCGCGAGTAGCCGTTGGTGGGCGGCTCCTTCCCCAGCAGGTCGACGATCCCGATGCGCATCCTTGCTCCTCCGCCAGCGGGTTCCCGAACAGCAGCAGTTCGTGAACTACACACCGTACCTGCAACGCTCGCGAAGGGCAAGAATTTTGTTTTTTGCGGGCTTCGGGGAAGGTGATTGAAACAGGTTCCGGAGAGGCAACGGCGAACGGCGTCGCGCTTCGCGCGGACCCCTCACCCCCGGCCCCTCTCCCGCAAACTGCGCGGGAGAGGGGAGGGAGTGCTCTCCCCAACCCGCTCGTTCTGTCATCCTGAGAAAGGCGCCGCGCCAGGGCAGGCAGCCATCGTGATCCATGGCGCCGACCGAAGGATCTACTCGCCGAACCTGGTCATGTGATTGGCATCGCGATCCCGCCCGCACGAGTCCGCGCAGGCGGACTTTGCGATGTTCCAGCGGCGAATTCCATTCGCTCCTGGAGGCCAAAAGCAGTTCAGCGAAAGCCGTCCATCAGCTCCTGCAGCACGGCGTCGCCGGGGCACAGCTCCTCGAAGGGGAGGTCGACGAGCGGGCGCTCCACGCTCCCCAGGCCGGCGTTCATCTCCACCGAATCCGGGTCGATGTACAGCAGGCCGGTGGGCACCTCGCCGGCGGCCTGGCGCTCCATGAGGAACGCGTGCGCGGCGTCGCGATCGGTGGGGTCGTAGTCCTCCGCCACCTTGCGGAACCGCACCACGCTCCCGTCGTGCAGCGTCACCGAATGCGCGGCCCCGGGCTCGTACTCGGTCGTGATCTCGCGCCGCGGCGCCACGAAGTCGGCGATGACGACGGGCTGGGCGTGCTCGCGGGTGTAGAGGTAGCTCTTGGTCGATCCCTCGTGGTCGTTGAAGGCCACGCACGGCGAGATGACGTCCACCAGCGCGAAGCCGCGGTGCTGCATCCCCGCCTTGAGGATCGGCACCAGCTGCGCCTTGTCGCCGCTGAAGCCGCGGGCCACGAAGGTCGCCCCCAGCGTGAGCGCCAGCAGCACCGGGTCGATGGGCGGCTGCCGGTTCTCCGCGCCGCGCTTGGACTTCGATCCCACGTCCGCGCTGGCGGAGAACTGGCCCTTGGTCAGGCCGTAGACGCCGTTGTTCTCGATCATGTACAGCATGTCCACGTTGCGGCGCATCGCGTGGCACAGCTGTCCCAGCCCGATCGACAGGGAATCCCCGTCCCCCGAGACGCCGAGCAGGATGAGGTCGCGGTTCGCCGCGCTGGCGCCCGTGGCGATCGCCGGCATGCGCCCGTGCACGGAGTTGAAGCCGTGCGCCTGCTGCACGAAGTACGCGGGCGTCTTGGACGAGCAGCCGATGCCGCTCATCTTCGCCAGGCGGTGCGGGGCGATGCCCAGCTCGAACACCGCCTGGATGACCGCCGCGGTGACCGAGTCGTGCCCGCACCCCGCGCAGAGGGTGGACATCGTCCCCTCGTAGTCGCGCGGGGTGAGCCCCAGCGCGTTCACCGGCAGCTTGGGATGCCGGACTTTCGGCTTGGCGATGTAGGTCATGCGGGCACCATCCCGGATTCGACCGCGGCCGGCTCTTCCGCGGGAACGCCCAGCGCGGCGAGCACCTGCTCCACCACGTCGCGCGCGCTCAGCGGCATTCCACCCCACGTCCCCACCGGCTCCAGGGTGCGCCGCGGCACGCCGGTCTCCAGGCTGAGCAGGTGGGCCAGCTGCCCGTCGCGGTTCTGCTCGATCACGAAGACGCGCTCATGCGTGCGGAGGAAGTCCTCCACCCGCGGCGCGAAGGGGAAGGCGCGGACGCGCAGGTAATCCACCGGGACGCCGCGCTCCGCCAGCCGCTCCACGGCTTCGATCACCGCGCGGTGGCATCCCCCCATCGACACCAGGCCGGCGGCGGCGCCCGGGACGGCGTGGATCTCCGGCGCGGGGACGGCGAGCGCGGCGTTCTCCAGCTTCCGCGCCAGCCGCTCCATCACCTCCGCGTACTCCGCGGCGTCTTCCGTGTATCCGCCGTGCTTGTTGTGCCCCGAGCCGCGGGTGAAGAACGCGCCCTTCGGATGCACTCCCGGCAGCGTGCGCGCGGCGATGGCGTCGCCGTCCACGTCCAGGTAGCGGCTGAACTTCGCCATCCCCTCCAGCTCCGCCGCCGTCAGCACCTTGCCGCGGTCCGGGCGATACGCATCGTCCCAGCGCAGCCGCGGCACCATCCAGTCGTTCATCCCGATGTCCAGGTCCGAGAGGACGAACACCGGCGTCTGGAAGCGCTCCGCCAGGTCGAACGCGGCGACGGCGAAGTCGAAGCACTCGGCGGGATCGCAGGGGAGGAGCAGGACGTGCTTGGTGTCCCCGTGCGAGGCGTAGGCGCAGAGCAGCAGGTCGCCCTGCTGGGTGCGCGTGGGCATCCCCGTCGAGGGCCCGGTGCGCTGCACGTCGAAGAAGACGCTGGGGATCTCGGCGTAGTACGCCAGCCCGATGAACTCGCTCATCAGGCTGATCCCCGGCCCCGCGGTCGCGGTGAAGGCGCGCGCGCCCACCCAGCTGGCGCCGATCACCATCCCCGCCGCCGCCAGCTCGTCCTCCGCCTGGACGATGGACACGCGCCCGCGCCCGCTCTCCGGGTCGCGCCGCAGCTTGCCGGCGAAGCGGGTGAACGCGTCCACCAGCGACGTCGACGGCGTGATGGGGTACCACGCAGCCACCGTGGCGCCGGCGTAGATGCACCCCAGCGCCGCCGCCGTGTTGCCGTCGATCAGGATCTGGTCGCCCGTCGCGTCCATCCGCTCCGTGTGGATCGGCAGGGGGCAGTCGAAGTGCTCGCGGGCGTACTCCCAGCCGAGGCGCAGCGCCTGGCGGTTGGAATCGAGGAGCCCCTTCTTGCGCCCGTACGTCTCCTCCAGCAGCGCGTCCAGGATCGGCAGGTCCATGTCGAAGAGCGCGGCCAGCACCCCCGCGTACGCGATGTTCTTGAGCAGGATGCGCTCGCGCGACCCGCTGAAGTTCTCGGTGCACATCCGCGCGAGCGGCACGCCCAGGAAGGTGACGTCGTCGCGGGCCAGCTCGCGGGCCAGCGGCCAGGTGGAATCGTGCACCAGCCAGCCGCCGGGGCGCACCTCGGCCACGTCGCGGGCGTAGGTGGCCGGGTTCATCGCCACCACCAGGTCGAAGTCCGGGGTGCGCGCGGTGTGGCCGTCGCGGTTCACCCGGATCTCGTACCAGGTGGGAAGCCCCTGGATGTTGCTGGGAAAGAGGTTCTTGCCGCTGACGGGAATCCCCATGCGGAAGATCCCCTTGCGGACCAGGTCGTTCGCGCTCGCCGACCCGGTGCCGTTGACCGTGGCGATCTTGAACGCGAAGTCGTTGGTGCGGTCCATCGTCGCCACGCTCATGCGGCCCCCGCGGCGAGGGTGGACGCGGCCGGGGACGGAGGGGCGGGGAAGATCGACAGGTGGTTCAGCACCGGGAGCGCTGGCCCGCGCGGCCGGTGCTTCCCTCCGGCGGCCAGCCCGGCGTAGGGGACCAGCACGTCGCTGCGGCGCATGTCCCAGGCGGCGGTGGGGCAGCGCTCCGCGCACAGGCCGCAGTGGATGCAGATGTCCTCGTCCTTCACCATCACCCGCTTCGTCTGCGGCAGGGGGCCGGAGACGAAGAGCGGCTGCTTCACGTTCAGCGCGGGGACCGTGAGCCGCAGCCGCAGCTCGTCCTCCTCGCCGTCCGGCGCGATGGTGAGGCAGTTGACCGGGCAGACGTCCACGCAGGCGTCGCACTCGATGCACAGCGCGTCGGTGAAGTGCGTCTGCACGTCGCAGTTCAGGCAGCGCGCGGCCTCCCGCAGCGTCTGCTCGAAGTCGAAGCCCAGCTCGACCTCCACCTCCAGGTTGCGCAGCCGCTCGGCCAGCTCCACGTGGCGCATCTTCGCGCGGGCCGCGGCGTCGTAGTCGTTGCCGTAGCTCCACTCGTGCAGCCCCATCTTCTGGCTGACCAGGTTCAGCCCCCACGCGGGCCGGTCGGTGAGCGGCAGCCCCTGGCAGTGCTGGTGGATGCTGATGGCGGCCTGGTGCCCGTGCTCCACCGCCCAGATGATGTTCTCCGGCCCCCACGCCGCGTCGCCGCCCACGAAGACGCCGGGGAGCGTGGTCTGGAACGTCGTCCTGTCGACCACGGGCGCGCCCCAGCGGTCGACCTCGATCCCGATGTCGTGCTCGATCCAGGGGAACGCCGCCTCCTGCCCGATCGCCAGGATCACCGCGTCGCAGGGGATGACGACGGTGTCCAGCGTGCGGCTCTTCTCGCGCCCGTCGTCACCCGCGACCCACTCCACCACGTCGAACTCCATCCCCGTCAGCACGCCGTCCTCGATCACGAAGCGCGTCGGGGCGTGGTTCTCGACGATGACGACGCCCTCCTCCTCCGCGTCCGCCAGCTCCCAGGGCGAGGCCTTGAAGTGCGGCCGCGAGCGCCGGGCGATCACCTTGACGTCGCCGGCGCCCAGGCGCTTGGCGGAGCGGCAGCAGTCCATGGCCGTGTTGCCGACGCCGATCACCAGCACCCGCGGCTCAATCCGGTCGATGTGCCCGAAGGCGATGGACTGCAGCCAGCTGATGCCGATGTGGATGCGGTCGCTCTCGTGGCGGCCGGGGAGCTCCAGCTCCTTCCCCTTCGGCGCGCCGCTGCCGATGAACACCGCGTCCCACCCCTCGTCCAGCACCGCCTTCAGGGAGTCCACGGGGTGGCTGGTGCGGAGATCGACGCCCATGTCCACGATCATCGCGATCTCTTCGTCCAGCACGCGCGGCGGCAGGCGAAAGCGCGGGATGTTGTTCCACATCAGCCCGCCGGCGCGGTCCAGCCGTTCGTAGATGGTCACGCCGTAGCCCAGCGGCAGCAGGTCGTTGGCCACCGTGAGCGACGCCGGCCCCGCGCCGATGCACAGGATCCGCCTGCCGTTCTTTTCGGATGGGATCTCGGGGAGGTGCGCCCGCATCACCTCGTCGTCGCGCAGGTCGGCGGCCACGCGCTTGAGGCGGCAGATGGCGACGGGCTCGCCGTCCACGCGGGTGCGGCGGCAGGCGGGCTCGCACGGGCGGTCGCAGGTGCGGCCCAGGATGCCGGGAAAGACGTTGGACTGGCGGTTGAGCAGGTAGGCCTCGGTGTAGCGGCCCTGCGCCACCAGCCGGATGTACTCGGGAACGTTGGTGTGGGCCGGGCACCCCCACTGGCAGTCGACGACGCGGTGATAGTACTGCGGATCGGAGACGTTGGTCGGCTGCATGGACCCCTCGCGCTGGCGTGGGACTTCAGGCCGTGACTGGTCTCGGCGGACGTGGGAGGCCGCCGCGCAGCTCCGGGCCTTCCGGCCGCCCCGGGTACAGGGGCGGCTGCAGGCGGACCGAATTCGACGCTGCAAGCGGGGGCTGATTCACAATATAGGCGGGCGGGCGCGGGATCAAAGGTTTTCCCGCGCCCGCGAGCCGGCAGGGGACCGCTCGAAGGGCGTTCGTGGTGGCCGTGGTGCCCGCGGCCTTCGCCGGAGGCGACGGAGCCCGGCTACTCGCCCCTGGTGAACACGCCGCGGCGGCGGTCCCACAGCAGCTCCACGCCGGAACGCGCGCGCCGCGCGTAGAGCTCCGCCAGCTGCGGGGCGCCGGGCGCAGGGGCCAGGTGGAAGGCGGCCACGTCGCCGTAGCGGGGCAGCTGCAGGTGGAACGCGCCCAGGTCCAGGAAGAAGTCCTCGTCCACGCCCGCCGGGCGGGGCCCGTCCCAGAAATCCGCGTACGCCAGCTCCGGCAGGTACCGGCGGATGTCCGTGCGCCGGAAGGTGCTTCCTTCCATCTCCCACGCGTAGTTCACGCTCCGCGGCCCCGCGGCCGTCCGGTCGTTCACCTGCAGCACCACCAGGTAGCGGCCGGTGGGGCGCCCGTAGGAGGCCATGATCACCTCCACCGGCGTGGCGCCGCCGTCCAGCGCGGGCAGAGGCACCCGGAGCCAGTAGTTCACCGGGTCGATCTCCGCGCCCTCGCGCAGCGCCTCCACCCGCCGCGCGCGCGTGGAGAGCCGGTCGCCGATGCTTTCGCACAGCTGCGGCCGGTCGTCCACGTCGTCGATGGGGAGGGCGAGAAAGATGTCGCGGACGTCGCGCGGCGCGGTGTTCGCCCACGCCTGCGCCGCCGCCCCTTCCGCCGTGCCGAGGACCAGGGCCGTCGCCAGCATCAGCCGCTTCCAGTGCATCGAGACCTCCAGGGAGATGAGTTGTGATCCAGTGCGGTGGGCAATAGAGCGGGCTTCACGCGGCGCCGCAGAGGCGTCGTCCGGCTTTCTCTGCCGGTGCCGCGTGAGGATAACGTTTCGC
>DASTNU010000406.1:0-2513 GCA_035720605.1 Longimicrobium sp.
AGGCGGCCCATACGCTGGCGGAGCCGGCCCCCGGCACCGTCGTCATGGTCGCGGAGGGCGAGGCCCGGGCGGAGACGCCCGCCTCGCCGCAGTCGCTCCCCTCCCGCCCGTCCGCCGCGGCGCGCGCCCGCGCGCCGCCCCACGCCTGAATCGGCCGCACTCCGCGGCAACGAATCGTATCCAGTATACGGCGTGCTCCCCGCGTTGACCGGCGCGGGGCCGCGCCGCACGATCCGGATTCAGGGAGACCCCCGATGTTCCGTACGCTTTCGCGGCGCGTCCTGCTGGCGCTGGCCGCCGTCGCTTCCGTGGCGGGCCCGGCGCACGCCGCGCCGGCCGATTCCGTTCCCGCGGCGCCGCCCATCGTGGGCGTGGTGCGCGACACCAGCGGCGCGCCGCTGCCCAACGCGCGGATCGCCATCGCCGAGCTGAACCGCACCATCCTTTCCTCCAACGACGGCACCTTCACCATCCGCGCGCTCCGTCCGGGCACCTACCACCTGGACGTGACGCTGCTGGGGTACGCGCCCTCGCACGCCGTGGTGACGTTGCCCGTGGAGGGCCCGGAGGTCCGGGTGACCATCATCATGCGCCACACCGTGCTGTCGCTGGAGGGGATCAACGTCACCGCCAGCCCGCGCAGCGCGGACCCGCTCAACATCACCCAGTCCACCGTGGAGCTCAGCGGCAAGGCGCTGGAGCGAAACCTGGGGACGACCGTGGCGCAGACGCTGTCGTCGCAGCCGGGGCTCTCCACGCGCTACGGCGGCCCCGCGGCGTCCACGCCGGTCATCCGCGGCCTGGCGGGCGAGCGGGTGCTGGTGGTGCAGAACGGCCAGCGCACGGGCGACCTTTCGTCCACCTCGCCCGACCATGCGCTCTCGGTAGACCCGCTCGCCGCCAGCCGCATCGAGGTGGTGCGCGGGCCGGCGTCGCTGATGTACGGCAACAACGCGCTGGGCGGGGTGGTGAACGTCATCACCACCGACATCCCCACCACCATCCCGGGCGAGGCGTCCGGCTTTCTGGCCACGCAGGCGGAGTCGGTGAACCCCGGCGGCGCGGTGACGGGGGAGCTGACGCTGCCGCTGGGCGAGACGCTGGCGCTCTCCGCGCGCGCGGGCGGACGGCGGGTGGAGGACGTGCGCACCGGGGGCGGCGGCACGCTGGACAACACCTTCTACCACAACCTGTACGGCACGGCGGGGCTGGGGTACGTGACGGAGCAGGTGCAGGCCGGCGCCGCGCTGGGCGGGTACACCTTCGACTACGGGCTGCCCTCGCTCCCCGGCGCGGAAGAAGCGGGGATCACCATCGACGGGAGCCGCCTGGAGGGGAACGGCCGGGTGACGGTGGCGCTGGGCGACCGCGGCTTCACCGCGCTGCGGCTGGATGCCGGCGCCCAGCGCTACCGTCACGACGAGATCGAGCCGGAGGGCGAGGTGGGCACCCGCTTTCGCCTTGACACGCAGACGGGGAACCTGATCGCCCGGACGGCGCTCGGCCGGCTGGAGGGCGCGGTGGGTCTTTCCGCGCTGCGCAAGGAGTACGCGCCGGAGGGCGAGGAGGCGCTCACCCCCGGCGCGGAGAGCCGCACCGGCGGCGTGTTCGTCTATCAGGAGGTGGCGCTCAGCGGGGACGACGAGGGACCGTCGCTGCAGCTGGGCGCGCGCTACGACGTGTACCGCGTGCGGCCGGAGGAGACGGACGACGAGCGGTTCGCGGACGTGCGCACCCGCGACTTCAGCAACCTTTCCGGCTCGCTGGGCCTCAACGTGCCCATCGGCGACGAGCTTTCCGCCAGCGTGAGCGTGGCGCAGTCGTTCCGCGCGCCCACGGTGGAGGAGCTGTTCTCCAACGCCTTTCACCACGCGGCCGGCACCTACGACGTGGGCGACCCCGACCTGGAACTGGAGGTGAACCGCGGCGCCGAGGCGGTGCTGCGCGCGCAGTCTGAGCGGATCAACGCGCAGGTAGCCGCGTTCTACAGCCGCATCGACAACTACATCACCCCCGAGGTGGTGGGCGACACCGTCATCCTCCACGAGGGCGAGGACGAGGAAGAGACGGTGCCGCTGAACCGTTATCGCCAGGACGACGCGGAACTGCGCGGGCTGGAAGGGCAGGTGGAGGCGGTCGTGTCCCGCAACATCGTGGTGGGGGTGATGGGGGACCTGGTGCGGGGCGACTTCGTGGACGGCGGGCCGCTGCCGTTCATGCCGCCGGCGCGGGTGGGCGGCAGCGCCCGCTGGGACGACGGGACGTATTCGCTCGGGGTGGAGACGCGCCACGCCTTCGCGCAGGACCGCGTGGAGAACGACGAGCTCCGCACCGGTGCGTACACCCTGGTGAACGCCAGCGCCGGGCTGAGCCTGCGCCGCGGCTCGCGCATCCACAGCATCGTACTGCGCGCCGACAACCTGCTGGACGAGGAGTACCGCGAGTCCACCAGCCGCCTGCGGGTGCCCTCGCCAGGGCGGAATCTCTCGCTGGTGTACCGGATCCTGTTCTGA
>DASTNU010000407.1:0-3938 GCA_035720605.1 Longimicrobium sp.
AGCCCTGCGCAGGCGCGAAACCTGCAGGCTTACGGTGGGTACTAAGTCGTTCTACGAGAGAGAGATGCGCGGGGTCCGCGCCTTCACCCACAGAGCGGGGGACACGATGCAGGCAGAGAGCACGACCACCCGGACCGAGGCCCCGGCGAGCCCGGTCCTTCTGACGCCCACGGCCGCGGTCGAGGTGCGCCGCTATATCGAGGAGCAGGGCGCGGCGGAGAGCGCCGGCCTGCGCGTGGGCGTGCTGCCCGGCGGGTGCTCGGGCTTTCAGTACGGGTTGAACATCGAGGACGAGCCCACCGAGGACGACCTGGTCCTGGAGTCCGAGGGCATCCGCATGTTCGTGGACCCGTTCAGCCTGCAGTACCTCAACGGCACGGAGATCGACTACGTCTCCACCTTCCAGGGCTCGGGCTTCACCTTCAACAACCCGAACGCCAGCGGCGGCTGCGGCTGCGGCAGCTCGTTCACGGTCTGAGCGCCGGATCCGGACGATGCATCGAGGCCCGCGGAGCGATCCGCGGGCTTCTTCGTTTCCGGGTCAGCGGCCGGCGAGGTGGTGCAGCAGGAACTCGCTCGCCAGGCGCGCGACCTCCTCCAGCGCGCCGGGCTCCTCGAACAGGTGCGAGGCGCCGGGGACGATCTCCAGCCGCACCTCGGCGGCGGTCATCCGCGACATCGCCACCTCGTTCATCGCGATCACCGGCACGTCGTCGCCGCCGACGACGAGGAGCACGGGGGCGCGCACCCGCGGCAGCGCGTCGCCGGCCAGGTCCGGGCGCCCGCCGCGCGAGACGACGGCGGCGACGTCGTCCGGCACCCGCGCCGCCGCCACCAGCGCCGCGCCGCCCCCCGTGCTGGCGCCGAACAGGCCGATCGGCAGGCCGCTCGTCGCTTCGTTCTCCCGCAGCCACGCGACGGCGCCCACCAGCCGCTCCGCCAGCATCCCGATGTCGAAGCGCAGGTGTGCGGTGTGCTGGTCCACCCGCTCTTCGTCGCGCGTCAGCAGGTCGACGAGCAGCGTGCCCAGCCCGGCGGCGTTCAGCTCGCGCGCCACGGAGCGGTTGCGCGAGCTGAAGCGGCTGCTGCCGCTGCCGTGCGCGAACAGCACCATGCCGGCGGCGCCCGCCGGGACGACGAGGTCGCCCGCCAGCACCACGCCGCCCGCGGAGATCTCCACCGTCCGCTCCACCGCGGGCCGGGCCGGCCCGTCCGCCGCCTCGCCGCCTCCCGCGTCCTGGTCCACACGCCTGGCACGGGCGAGCAGGTCGTGCACCTCGGCGTCGGTGGTCTGCGAGAAGTCTTCGTACCACATCCCCACGCCGTAGAACGGCTCGGGGGTGGTGGTGCAGACCACGTCGTCCACCTCCGACCGGAACTGGTCGCACGTCTGCGCGGCGGCCACGGGGACGGCGATGATCAGCCGCGCCGGCCGCTGCAGCCGCAGCGCCTGCGCCGCGGCGCGCATCGTGGCGCCGGTGGCCAGGCCGTCGTCCACCAGGATCACCGTGCGCCCGCCCACCCGCGGCGCGGGGCCGTCGCGGTACGCGCGCTCACGCCGCTCCAGCTCCCGCTGCTCGCGCGCGGCCACGGCGTCGATCACCTGCTCCGGGATGCGGAGCGCGTCGACGACCGGCTGGTTGAGCACCCGCACGCCGCCGGTGGCGATGGCGCCCATCGCCAGCTCCTCGTGGCCGGGAACCCCCAGCTTGCGGACGATGAACACGTCCAGCGGCGCATCCAGCGCCTGCGCCACCTCGAACGCCACGGGAACGCCGCCGCGGGGCAGCCCCAGCACCAGCACGTCGCCGCGGCCGGCGTACTCGCGCAGGTCCGCCGCCAGGGTGCGGCCCGCGTGGGCGCGGTCGCGAAAGCGAGGCTCCGTCATCATCTTCCCCACCTCCTGTCGCTGCACGGCCGGGCGCGGTCCAGCGAGAGGAGCCGCGCGGCGCCGGCGTGCCCCGATCTTGCATTTTTCTTTCCAGTGTGTGATATTCTCATTTCGAGTATCGCGGGCCGCTCCACCCGTGCGCCACGCGCGGCGGGGAGCGGCCCCTGACAGGAGGCCGCCGTTGATCCAGGTCGTCGACACGCTGCGCACCCCGCTGGAGTACGCGCGCCTTTCGCGCGACGAGCTCGCGGAGCGCATCCGGCGCCGCAAGACGGAGCTGAACGCCGTCATCCTGGGCCACAACTACCAGCGGGTGGAGATCCAGGAGGTCAGCGACTACCTGGGCGACTCGCTGGGGCTGTCGCAGGAGGCGGCGCGCACCGACGCGGACGTCATCGTCTTCTGCGGCGTGCACTTCATGGCCGAGACGGCCAAGATCCTGTCGCCCGGCAAGCAGGTGCTCATGCCGGACCTGCGCGCCGGCTGCCCCATGGCGGACTTCGTCACGGGAGACGCGCTGCGCCGGCTGAAGGCGCGCTACCCGGACGCGGTGGTGGTGGCGTACGTCAACTCCACGGCCGAGGTCAAGGCGGAGAGCGACGTCTGCTGCACCAGCGCCAACGCGGTGCAGGTGGTGAACTCCGTCCCCGCGGACCGCACCATCCTCTTCGTCCCGGACCGCAACCTGGCACGCTACGCGGCGGAAAAGAGCGGGCGGCCGTACGTGGTGGCGGGGCGCGAGGGGGGCGAGGTGCAGCCGGACTCCATCGTGGCGTGGGACGGCTACTGCTACGTGCACGACGACCTGGTGCTGGACGAGCTGGCCGCCGCGAAGCAGAAGCACCCGCGCGCGCTGGTGGTCATCCATCCCGAGGCCCGCGCGGAGCTGCTGGCCCAGGCGGACGTGGTGGCGTCCACGGCGAAGATGGTGGACATCGCCGAGCAGAACGACGAGGTGATCTTCGGCACGGAGCGCGGCATCGTGGACCGGCTGAAGGCGCGCTTTCCGGAAAAGACGCTGGTGCCGCTCTCCGGCGCGGCCATCTGCGGCAACATGAAGGTGAACACGCTGGCCAAGCTGGCGTGGTGCCTGGACCACCGGCAGCACGAGCTGGTGCTGGACGAGGACGTGCGCGTCCGCGCCGAGCGCTCCCTGCGCCGCATGCTGGAGCTGTCCCCCGGTTCCTTCTCTCCGTCTCCCGCGGAGATCGCGATGGAGGACGAGACCGTGCGCAAGAGCGGCTGCGGCTGCGCCTGAAGATGACTGGTCTGAAAGAAAAGACGACACACGGCGCCCGTGCGGCGCACCGTTCTCTCGTAAGCGGGGGACAGGCGTAGGAGTTGCAGCAGAATCTCTATATGATCTCGCTTGCCGACCTTCGTGTACGGCTTACGCCGGTCTCACTGACGGGACTCTTCGTCTTCGTCAGTGCAGCCGTGTTTGGGGGTGCTGTTTCGGAAGTGTGGGCATGGCTCGGACCAGACTTGGCTGCAGAACTGCTTGCTGCTGGGCTAGGTGCGCTCGGAACGTGGCTCGTATATAAAAAAAGCCCCTGCTCCCACATACGGTGGCTCAAAAATGACGTACGCAGCGGTATCCCTGCCAGCACACACTACATGTAACGTCGGCATAGGTGAAAGCTCGGTGTCGCTTCGAATCGTGGGACTTTCGCCAAGTTGAAAACGGCTGCCTCCAAGGAAGGAGGCGGCCGTTTCGATTGTTGGATTTTGTCAAGCCGGGATGTCGGATTCGGCGTTGTCGTTCAGCGCGCTGATGTCGATGGCAGTGCCGATCTGGCCCACCTCTTCTTCTCCCACGCCCGGATGGAACCCCAGCCGAGCTCGCGCGCGGCGCAGCCCCGGTCGGGGAAGCCGAACCAGTTGTGTCATCCTTTAGAGGCGCCGTCCGCCCTTTGCAGGCCCGATGGAACGTTACGTGCCGCTCCTCAGTGGCGGTGCGTACAAATAGCTTACCGCGAAAGTACTTGCAGGTTTGCGCGCATCGTCACTGACGATGCGGCAGCGGGCGGGCGCGGCCGCAGCGGCG